>JBKDZY010000461.1:0-14380 GCA_047971765.1 Hyphomicrobiaceae bacterium
AGACCGGCCCCGGTCGCTGCACCGGCCGCAAAGAGTGTGAAGTGGCCATACCCCCACAACAGCGCGTGCCGAAGTTCATCGGAGGCAAGATGCTCTTCGTCGGTGAAGTAGAGCCCCCACAGCGAGAACGTGATGATCGCCGCGAGCACGGCCAGCCACATCAGGTTGGCGTCGGGCCATGACGTGCCCGCTGGAATCTGGATCATCGCGACAATCGCAAGGAAGCACTCGCCAAGCACGATGATGTTGAGCAGACCATAGCGCTCGACGATGTGTTCACGATGCCAGGTCGTCGAACCATGCACTTCCGCCAGGGCTGGAACCGCCAGCTCCCCAATGGCGCCAAGAACGAACAAGGGCAGATAGAGCGCGGAAGCAGGCGGCACGGCGGAAATGATGATGAACCAGTAGACCTGCATCACCGCGATACCGGCAGCATAACGCAATGAAGTCTTGCGCCGCTCAGGATCTCCTTTGGCGGCCGCCAGCCAGAACACCGCCATGCCGAGCCGCATGATGATGAAGCCGAGCAGCGCCAGCCAGATCCGCTCATGCGCAAACACCGCACCAATTCCAGCCGCAAGGATAAGGGCGCCGAACATGATTGCCATCGTCAGCAGGCGAAATGCCGGTGAGTTGTCGTCGTAGGCGGATGCGAACCACGTATAGTTCATCCACGACCACCAGATCATGAAGAACGAGGCAAGAAATCCAACAAGGCCGTCAACGTAATGCGCCTCTGCCACGGCATGCGCCAGACCGTGCGAAGCGGCAGCGATGGCGATGACGGATGCAAGATCGAAGGCCAGTTCCAGGGGCGTTGCCGCCCTGTGCTCCTGATGCCTGTCACGGGGCGGAAACTGGAAGGGCATGAGATTTTGCATACGGTGTCTGTCCCGGATGAGCGCAACAGCATGAAGCCGCCAGAGCAGGAGATCGCCAGCCACCCTGCACAGGCAGCGGCACGAGAAAAGGGGGACGGCCTTGAGATCCCCCCCCCGCAATCGGTCAAGTCGGCAGACTCATGCCGGCGTGGGGCCCGCCTTGTACTGGTCGTCGCTCACATGCTCGAGCCAGGTGACCGGTGACCCATCCCGCGCCTCCTGGATCGCGATGTGCGCCATGGCCGTGGTTGCCGTGGCGCCGTGCCAGTGCTTCTCGTCGGGCGGAAACCAGACCACATCACCAGGGCGGATGATCTCGATCGGACCGCCTTCCCGCTGTACCCACCCGACACCGAACGTGACGATCAACGTCTGGCCGAGCGGATGCGTATGCCATGCTGTTCGCGCGCCCGGCTCGAACGTGACATGGGCACACGCGGCGCGTGCCGGCTCCTGTGGCTGATTGAGCGGATCGAGCCGCACGGTCCCGGTGAAATAATCGGCTGGCCCCTTGCCCGAGGGGCGCGATCCTGCGCGCTTGATATCCATCTTCGTGAAAGCCTCCAGTTCCAGGCGCTTCGGTCACCCGCAGCACCTTGCCAGACCAAAAGAAAACCCTTCCGACAAGGGAACATGCCTGACCGCCCGCAGGGCTTCAACAGGCAATCCCCCAACCACACGTCCCGGAGTCACGTCCGTGGTGCGATCCGGATGACCTGCACCTTGGCCCTGGACGGAACCATAAGCGATGCCCCAAGATTGATCCCGCGTGAGGGCGAATAAAGCCCCTGGCGACGCCCGGCCGAACCGCGCGCCGGGCCATCGCCAACAGCAGGCAGAAAAGCCGGAGGGAAATCCCATGAACCTGAAACTTCACCACCTGAACCTGACGACCGGTAACGTCGGCGCCATGGACAAGTTCTACTGCGAGGTGCTCGACATGCAGTCGCAAGGCCAACGCAATGAAACGCGGGATACCTCGCAGGGCTATTCAGGCAGCGTCGCCTTTGTCACGGATGGCCAGTCCGAGGTGCACCTGGCGGAACGCGATCTCGGGATCTGCTTCAAGACCGGCCAGGCCATCAATCCGCTGGAGAAAGGTCATATCGCATTCCGGACCGACGACATCGCGACCTTCAAGAAGCGGCTCGAGGAACGTGGCATCCCCTACGCAGACTTCGGAGCCTGGGCGATGAAGGGCTGGGTGCAGATCTTCTTCCATGATCCCGACGGCAACGTCATCGAGGTGCATCAGGTCCACGAATAGGCCGGCTCGCCTCGAATTTGCATCAGCAACGAGGCGGCCGGGCAACCACGAATGGTGCGCCAGGCCGCCCCGTGCGGACCACCTCATCCTGCCCGGTTGAGTTTAACGCAGCCCAGGCATGGGAATTTCTCAGGCTACAGCGCGGCGGTTCTCGTGTATGGAAGCTGGCCGCAACCCAGTCGGAGAAATGACGTGCAACAAAGACTTGAGCCCGCGACACTCTCGCGGACCCGGCCCCTGTGGCTCGTGATTTTGGCCGCAGGCACCATCTGTGCCATCTCGATGGGGTTGCGCCAGATCATGGGTTTGTACCTCCAGCCCATGACCACCGAGCTCAACATCGGGCGCGAACCGTTCTCGCTCGCCATGGCGATCGCCAATCTCGTGTGGGGTTTTGCCGGCGTCCCCCTCGGCATAGTCGCCGACCGTTACGGCACCGGCCGCGTCCTCACCATCGGCGCTCTGTGCACGATGGGTGGCATCTGGATGATGTACACCGCGACAACCGGTAATGACCTGCTGATCAGCGGCGTGCTGCTGGGGGTCGGCATCGGTGGCAGCGGGATCACAGCCATGGTCGGCGCGGTCGGTCGCGCGGCTCCGCCGGAAAAGCGGCCCCAGGCCATGGCCTCGCTTGGCATGGCAGCCGGTATCGGCGGTTTCCTGGCCTTCCCCTACGCCCACATCCTCATCGAGGAACTGGGCTGGAAAGGCAGCCTGCTCGCCTTGATCCCGACCCTCGGCCTGATCCTGCCATTGGCGACGGTCCTGGCAGGAAAGCCCGGCGCCACCTCGACCATCGAACGCCGGCAGAATCTCGGCGAAGCGCTGCGCCAGGCCTTCAGGTATCCCAGCTTCTGGCTGCTCACGTTTGGCTTCTTCGTGTGCGGGTTCCATGTGGCGTTCTATGCCGTTCACCTGCCGGCATTCGTCGCCGACAAGGGCCTGTCCGCCTCCGTTGCGATCACCGCGCTGGCGGTCGTCGGCATCACCAACATCATCGGTACCTACCTGTCGGGGCAGTCCGCCCGTTTCCTGCCCAAGAAGTACGGCCTGTCGATCATCTATTTCATGCGCACCTTCGCGTTCCTCGGCCTCCTGTTCTTGCCGATCAACGCCGCCACCGTCATTGGCATTTCGGCTCTTCTCGGCTTCTTCTGGCTCTCGACCGTGCCGTTGACCAGCTCCCTGGTCGCGACCTTCTTCGGCCCCCAGTGGATGTCAATGTTGTATGGGATCGTCTTCCTGTCCCATCAGATCGGCTCGTTCACCGGATTGTGGCTCGCCGGCGTGCTCTATGATCGGACCCAATCCTACGATACAATGTGGTGGATTTCGATTGCGCTCGCCGTGTTTGCAGCCCTCGTTCACATGCCGATCCGTGAGCGGGCGGCCCCGGAGCTCCGCCCTGCAACGGCCAACGCAACCGTTTGACTTGAACGCGCCGGGGTGGCGATGCCCCGGCAATCCGGCCCGAGGCAGGATCCATGACCACCTCTGAGACCACCGGAGCTGATATGACAGCCCCGCCCGCCGCTGCCGAGACCAGGGACAAGATGCCCTGGCAGATCCGCACCGCCCTGTTGACGGTGGTCGGCCTGCTCATGGCTGGAGCCGTCTACCTCGTTTCGGTTCGCGGTGAGGCAATCATTATCGATCTGGCGACGATTGGCGGAAAGATTCTCTGTTTCTGACATGATGTTATGTCCTGAGGTACGCTTTCGAGGCGCCTCGGAATAGGTGCGCGACCTTCAGGACCGCCACGCGAGCAGGCCATCTGCCCTGCCCGCGCCCCAATGCTCAACCAAATGAAAACGGGATACCAATAAGTTGGCATTCCGGGCGCACGGACAGTCATGCAGAATGACCACGCCGCCCCAGACACATTCATCCGCCGACCAGCGGTCCAGGGAGCCTGACATGAGCGCGAAACCACGTCCCATTCGCAAAGCCGTCCTTCCGGTCGCCGGACTGGGAACACGCTTCCTGCCTGCCACCAAGGCCATGCCCAAGGAAATGCTGACCGTCGTGGACAGGCCCGTGATCCAGCACGTCGTCGACGAGGCACGGGCCGCCGGCATCGAACACTTCATTTTCGTGACCGGCCGCAACAAGGGCGTGATCGAGGATCATTTCGACAGCTCCTACGAACTCGAACGCACGCTTGCCGAACGCGGCAAGAAGAGCGAGCTCGACATGCTGTGGCGCGACCTGCCGGGCGCCGGGCAAACGAGCTTCACCCGTCAGCAGGCCCCGCTCGGGCTCGGCCATGCCGTCTGGTGCGCACGCGACATTGTCGGCGACGAGCCCTTCGCCCTGCTGCTGCCGGACATGCTGCATCACTCCGAACAGCCCTGCATGGCCGACATGATCGACGCCTACAACAAGCACGGCGGCAATCATATCGCGGTGGCCCCGGTCCCCGAGGACCAGACCCACCAGTACGGCATTGTCGGGGTCGAGGATCCCAAGGCCAGGGTCTCGCGCATCACCGGCATGGTCGAGAAGCCGCCGCGTGGCACCGCCCCGTCCAATCTGCACATCACCGGCCGCTACATCCTGCAGCCCGAGATCTTCAACCTCCTGGAAAGCCAGGAACGCGGCGCCGGCGGCGAAATCCAGCTCACCGACAGCATGATCACGCTTGCGGGATTGCCCGGCCAAGAGTTCAGGGCCGTTCGCTTTGACGGCAAGATCTACGATTGCGGGTCGAAAATCGGCTTCCTGACCGCCAACATTGCCTATGCCTTGGCCCGCAGCGATCTGGCCCCTGCCCTAAAGGCGGAAATCAAGAAACTCCTGTAGGCCACCACTTCACGCTTTCCCCTTGTGCCTGGCGGGCTCGGCTGACGGCGGCGACCGCTGGGCGGCTCGGCCTTCGTTCGCGGCCTCCACCTTCTGGCCATAGCCCGCGAACAAGGCTGCGACACGCGCCATTTCGACCTTGCCCAGCAGGTTCGCTCCCCCGATCGCCAGCACCTTGACGTACTGCTCGGCCAGCACCTCGACCTCACCGGCAAGCTCGAGCGCCGCCGCGCAATCGGCACCCACTGCGATCTGGCCATGGTTCGCCATCAGGCACGCATTGCGCTTTGCCAGTCCTTTCACGACATGACGGGACAGCGCCTTCGTCCCGAAGGTTGCATAGGGCACCAGGGGAATGCTCCGCCCACCGGCCACCGCAACCATGTAGTGGAAGGCCGGAATCTCCCGTCCGGCACACGCCAGCACCGTGGCGTGCATCGAGTGGCTATGGACAATCCCGCCGATGTCAGGCCGCGCCGCATAGCAATCGAGATGGAACCGCCATTCGCTCGACGGCTTCCTCTGGCCGCCGGACACATGCCCATCCGCTGCCATCAGCACCACATCAGACGGCGCCATCGCCTCGTATGCCATACCGGAAGGCGTGATCGCCATGCCGCCTGCCGTGCGGCGAGACACATTGCCGGAACGCCCCGGTGAAAGCCCCATGCGGCTCATCGCAAGCGCTGTCCGGCAAACCTCGTCACGCGCTGCCGCCTCATCCAGGACCACGCCATCCGGCATGGCACGATCGGCTTTTGTTCTGCGTCTGCTCAAGTTTCACCCTCCAACGCCCTCTGACCACAGGTCCTCTTGATCGAGAAGTCTGGATACGCACCCCACTGTTACTGTATACCAATTGCCAACAGATTGAGCGAGGAGGCTCCATGACCGACACCAAGAGCGAACCGCAAGGCGCAAACGGACAAAACCCGCCCGAGCCAATCCCTCTCACGGTACTGACCGGGTTCCTGGGATCTGGCAAGACGACGCTCCTGAAACACCTCCTGGAAGACCAGGAGATGGCTGGAACGGGCGTGATCATCAACGAGTTTGGCGAAGTCGGCATCGACGACGAACTGGTCGAGAAGCTCGACGACGACGCCGTGCTGCTGCCATCGGGCTGCGTGTGCTGCGAAGTCCGCGGCGATCTGGTCGAGGCGCTCGAACGGATGCATACCCGCGCCTTCTGGGGCGAGATTCCGCCCATCAAGCGGGTCGTGCTCGAGACCACCGGCCTCGCCGACCCGGCCCCGATCGTACACACCGTCATGACCGAGGAGCGCGTCTACCGCACCTACCAGCTCGACGGTGTCGTCAGCACCATCGACGGCGAACTTGGCCTGGACCAGCTCGACGCGGAGGTGGAACCCTCGAAGCAGGTCGCCGTTGCCGACCGCATCATCGTCACCAAGACCGACCTCGCCTCACCAGAAAACCTGGCGAAGCTGGAAGGCCGCGTGCGGGCATTGAACCGGACGGCTCCCATCATCCGTGCGGTCAAGGGCAACGTCCCCCCGTCCGAATTGATGGGTCTCGGCGCCCACGAACCGGCCCTCGCCGGAGCCGATATCGAAAGCTGGTTATCCGCGGGACGGTTCGAACCGGAACAGGGCCACACGCATCAACACGGCCCCGACTGCGGACCGGACTGTGGCCACGACCATGCACATGATCATGGGCACAGCCACGCTCACGGGCATGACCACCACCATTGCTCGGACGAGAATTGCGACCACCCCGATCACCATCACGAACACCTGCACGGCATCCAGTCCTACTGCCTGACCTTCCCGGAACCGCTCGAGGGACCGGAAATGTCGAATGCCCTGAGCCTTCTCGCCCAGCTCTACGGACCGAAACTTCTCAGGGTGAAAGGCATTCTCAACATCAAGGATCAGGAAAAGCCGTTCGTCGTCCATGGCGTGCAGCACATCTTCTACCCGCCGGACACCCTGAAGGACTGGAAGGGCGAGGATCGCCGCTCGCGGATCGTGTTCATCACCAAGGACCTGCCCGAGAGCACCGTCCGCCGGCACTTCAAGCCGTTTGTCGGCGAGCCGTCCTGATCCTCATCGAACGACATGGCGCTCATGCGCCGCGCACGCGCAGGACCAGGCCGAAGGCCGGTACGGTCCGTGAGCGTGAACAACGAGAACAATATGGACCAATTCCGGCAAAGCCTGAATTGGTCCAGCCTTACGATCCGCTCATGGTCTTGATCGGCGGCATGACATCTGGCGGCAGTGGGCACTGGTAACCTTTGCCACCGGTACGTTTCTCGTAATCAGCCCTGGCAGCCGCGATCAGCTCCGGACTGCGGATCACCTCCATCGCGGTACCCGCCATCACCTTGGCCGCATAAACCATGCCCTTGTGCGCGGCCGGCATCTTGCCCTGTGCCGTGATCTGCCACGTATGCCCGGGAGTTCCGATCGCATGCG
The DNA here is from genome assembly GCA_047971765.1 of Hyphomicrobiaceae bacterium. GTDB lineage: Bacteria > Pseudomonadota > Alphaproteobacteria > Rhizobiales > Hyphomicrobiaceae. Next base: position 7,401 of record JBKDZY010000461.1, read on the forward strand.
TCGCAATTCGCGCCTGGATTGTCGGCACCGCCCAGCTCACATCGCCGACATCGGTGGAACCGACCATCGGATCGCCTTTGCTGTCGATCGGCACGACGAAGTTGCACAACGGCTCCGCCCTCGGCTCCACCCCGACCCGGCGATAGGCGGTTGCAACATCGTCGGATCCAAGCGTCTCCTGGATTTTGCCGGCAAAAGCCATGTCCTGCGCATCGAAACCGGGACCATCGAGCCGGTCGAAGACACGCTGCATCGCTTCGGCCAGCGGCGTGTTGTCGAGCAGGTTGGAAACCGCACTCACCACCTGCATCTCGACCTTGGTCCCGGTCATGATGGCCGCACCTTCCGCCACCGCCTTCACCCGCGGCACCAGTTCGTTGAGCGCCACCAGGTCACGCGCCCGCACCGCATAACGGACCTTGGCAAGGGCCTGCACGACGTTGGGCGCCACACCGCCTGTTTCCAGAATGGCGTGATGAATACGGCAGTCGGAGGGGATGTGCTCGCGCAGGTATTGCACGCCGACGCTCATCAGTTCGCACGCATCGAGCGCGCTGCGCCCCAGATGCGGCGAGGCCGAGGCATGAGATGCCCGTCCCCTGAACGTGAAGTCGATCCGCATGTTGGCCAGCGAGTTGGCCTCGTCCACCCGGTTGAAGCTCGCCGGATGCCACGAAATGGCGACATCGACATCGTCGAACAGCCCGGCCCGCGCCATGAACGCCTTGGCCGCCCCGCCTTCCTCTGCCGGGCAGCCGTAGTAGCGCACCCGCGCCTTGATCCCCTGCTCGGCCAGCAGGTCCTTCACGGCGGTTGCCGCCAGTAGCGCCGCCGATCCCAGCAGATTGTGGCCGCAGCCGTGGCCATGACCGCCCTTTTCGAGCTCTTTCGGCTCCGCGATGCCGGCCACCTGGCTCAGGCCCGGCAAGGCATCGTACTCGCCGAGAATGGCAATCACCGGCCCCCCGTCCCCGGCTTCCCCCATCACCGCCGTGGGAATGCCGGCCAGGTCGCGCGTGATCCGAAACCCCTCCTCTTCCAGCATGGCAATGTGCTCGGCAACGGAGCAGTGCTCGGTGTAGGCGATCTCTGGCATGCCCCAGACGCGGTCGGACAACCCCTGGAACGGCTCACGCTTGGCATCGACGAGAGACCAGATTCGATCGGTGTTTTGCATCTCGCGGTACTTAGGAACAGGAAATCTTCCCTGATATGATCCTGCCGCCATTCCTTCCGCAAGAATATCTTGCACCCTGCCATCCGGCATGGTCGATGATCGGGAATAGGCTGGCAGTCTGCAACCGGAATATCCCCGGTTGGCGAATGAGTGCCAAACTGCTTAGGTGATCATGAATGCGGTCGATACCGCACCTTAACGACTTGCGAGGCCCAGCCGATGTCTGAACAAAAACCAACTCTTGCCATCCTGGGCGGTACCGGGGACCTAGGCACCGGCCTTGCGCGGCGATGGGCCAAGGCCGGTTATCCCATCGTCATCGGCTCGCGGACGGCCGACAAGGCGCAGGCTGCGGCAAAGGAACTGGCCACCCTGGCATCCGGCCCCGCCCCCACCGGCATGGCGAACCGCGAAGCAGCCGCCGCGGGCGACATCGTGGTCCTGACTGTCCCGTTCGCGACCGCGCCCGCCGTCCTCGATGACGTGAAGGCCGTCGTCCAGGGCAAGCTGTTCGTCGAAACCACGGTCCCGCTGATGCCCCCGCGCGTCGCCCGCGTCCAGCTCCCGCAGGAAGGCTCTGCGGCCGTCCTCGCACAGGCCCGACTTGGCGAGGGCGTCAAGGTTGTTTCGGCGTTCCACAACGTCTCGGCACACAAGCTGGCCGATGTCGGGCGCCCCCTCGATTGTGACGTGCTGGTCTTCGGCGACAAGGCCGACGATCGCGCGGTGGTCATCACGCTTGCCGAGGCACTGGGCGTCCGCGGGCTGCACGCCGGACCGCTTGCCAACTCGGCCGCCGCGGAAGCCCTGACATCGGTGATCATCGGCATCAATCGCACCTACAAGGTCGATGGCGCGTCTATCCGCATCACAGGCTTCGAGCCCAAGGCCTGAGTCGCGACCATGCAGCATCCCCCCGCAACCGGGCTGTCGATCTGGCCGCTGCGCGGCATACCGCGCGTCAAGTCCGGCTGCGACCTCGCCCGTCTGTTGATCGACGCCATCACCGACGAGGGCCTGGTGCCGGCCGAGGGCGACATTCTCGTCGTGGCCCAGAAGATCGTCTCCAAGGCTGAAGGCGCCATCGTCGATCTCGCCACGCTGGAACCGTCCGCGCGGGCGCTGGAACTGGCGGAGACAACCGGCAAGGATCCGCGCCTGGTCGAACTGGTCCTGTCGGAGTCGACCGAGGTCCTGCGCGCCAAACGTCACGTCATGATCGTCGCCCACCGCCTCGGGCTGGTCATGGCCAACGCCGGCATCGACCAGTCCAACGTCGAGGCCCATGGCATGAAGGAACCGGCGCTGCTCCTGCCCAAGAACCCTGACGCCAGCGCCACAGCCTTGAAGAAGCAGCTCGACAGCCACTACGGTATCGCGCTCGGCGTCGTCATCTCGGACAGCATCGGGCGGGCTTGGCGTCTCGGCACGACCGGCTTCGCCATCGGGGCCGCCGGCGTGCCTTCCCTGATCGATCAGCGCGGCGATACCGACATGAACGGCCGGGTGTTGATGGTGACCGAAACGGCCCACGCCGATGCGATCGCAAGCGCCGCCGTTCTGGTGATGGGCGAGGCAGCCGAGGCAACACCGGCGGCATTGGTGCGCACCCCTATGCGCAATGCGCCGGAGAAACCCGCCTCGGCCCTGATCCGACCCAAGAACGAGGATATGTTCCGTTGACCGCCACACCTGCACAGAAGGAAAGCTGGGTCGCCTTGTGCGGCGGCATAGGCGGGGCCAAGCTGGCGCTCGGTCTGTCCCATGTGCTTCAGCCGGACCAGCTCACCATCGTGGTGAATACCGGCGACGACTTCGAGCATCTGGGATTTCATGTCTCCCCGGACATCGACACGGTCATCTACACCCTCGCCGGTCTTTCCAACCAGCAACTCGGCTGGGGGCTTGACGGTGAGACCTGGGCGTTCATGGACGCCATCGAACGTCTCGGCGGCCCCTCTTGGTTCCGGCTGGGCGACCGTGACATCGCGACGCACGCCATGCGCACCACCATGCTGCGCGAGGGCCAGTCCCTGTCGGAGGTCACCCGCTATCTGGCGCGCCAGCAGGGCGTCGGCCCCGCCATCGTGCCGATGAGCGATGACTGCGTTGCCACCGTTGTCGATACCGCCGAAGGCCGGCTCGCGTTCCAGACATATTTCGTCGGCAGGCGCTGTGAACCGCCGATCACCGGTATCCATTTCTCAGGCGCCGAGCACGCGACACCGGCCCCTTCGGCCATCGCCGCACTCTCGAATCCGTCGCTTGCCGGCGTCATCATCTGCCCGTCGAACCCCTGGTTGAGCCTCGATCCCATGCTCGCCATTCCCGGCTGGCGCAAGCTCCTCGATGCCTGCGCCGCTCCCATTGTCGCGGTAACGCCGCTCATCGGTGGCCAGGCGGTCAAGGGGCCAACCGCCAAGATCATGGGCGAACTGGGACTTCCATTGGACGTCCAATCCATTGTGTCTCATTATGCCGGACTGATCGACGGCTTCATCATCGACACCGTTGATCGCGAACGGGCCTCGACCCTCGACATTCGAGCCCACGTCACCAACACGCTTATGCGATCGCTCGATGACCGCGTGGCACTTGCCCGGGAAACCCTCGGCTTCTGCCGCCAGATCGGAGCGCGCACGCCGGAGAGACATGCATGACGCCACACGATTGCGGCAGGCAGGTCATGCCAACCACCTACGCTGTTGTCCCCGTCAAGGCCCTGTCGGCCGCCAAACAACGCCTGGCCCCGGCATTGGCCGCCGAACCACGCCGGCGGCTGGTCATGGCCATGCTGGAGGATGTCCTGGCGACGCTCTCCCGCGTGCCAGCCATCACGCATGTGCTCGTCGTGACCCGCGATTCCATGATCGCTGAACTGGCCACGGGCAGGGGCGCGACAGTCATCGGTGAGCCCGAGGGCGCGGACCTCAACCAGTCCCTGGCCTTCGGCCTGCAGGAAGCCTCCGCACGTGGCGCCAGCCGTGCCCTGTTGCTGCCGGCCGATGTGCCGCTTGCAACACCGACCGACATAGAGGCGATCCTGCGCGCCGCGGGGCCGCAAGCCGTCGTCATCGCACCCGATACCGCGCGGCAGGGAACCAACGCTCTCCTCCTGCCGCTGCCCGCACCATTTGTTCCCCGGTTCGGCCTCGACAGTTTTGCACGCCATTGCACTCTGGCAGCCGCCCAGAACCTCGGCCTCCACATTCTCGAACGGGACGGTCTCGCCCACGACATCGACCTGCCCGACGATGTCGAGCGCCTGTCCGGCCGCCCGCAGTATGCCCGGCTCGGCATCGGAAGTTTCGCCAGTCTCAACCGCACCGCCGCCCTGGCACTGTCAGACCAGACGGCCGCCCAGTTGATGCCGATGGCAGAGGCCGCGACCCTTGGCAATTTCGGCCCCACCGTCACCTACTCGCGCAAGGTCTTCATCCCACTCACCAAACTGTGCCGCGATGTCTGCCACTACTGCACGTTCGCCCACACCCCAAACCACGGCACGCCGGCCTATCTCTCTCCCGACGAGGTTCTGGACATTGCCCGCACCGGCGCCGCCGCCGGCTGCAAGGAGGCCCTGTTCACCCTCGGCGACAAACCCGAGCTGCGCTACCGCGCCGCCCGCGAGGCGCTCGCCGCCATGGGCCATGCCTCGACCCTCGACTACCTGGAAGCCATGGCGCGCCTGGTACTCAAGGAAACGGGCCTCCTGCCGCATCTCAATCCCGGCCTGATGGACGAAGACTGGGCCAGGCGCCTGAAGGCGGTTTCGGCCTCCCAGGGCATCATGCTGGAAACCACCGCCCAGCGCCTGTCCGAGCGCGGCGGGCCGCATTTCGGCTCTCCCGACAAGACGCCGGCCGCTCGTCTCGACGCCATCGCTGCCGCCGGACGTGCGGGCGTCCCCTTCACCACCGGCTTGCTGATTGGCATCGGCGAAACGCGCCACGAGCGCATCGAATCCCTGCTCGCCATCCGCGACCTCCACGACCGCCATGGCCACATCCAGGAAGTGATCATCCAGAACTTCCGCGCCAAGCCCGGCACCCGCATGGCCACCGCGCCTGATGCCCCCCTCGAGGAGCATCTCTGGACCATCGCCGCCGCCCGGCTCGTTCTGGGCCCCGCCATGAGCCTCCAGGCCCCGCCGAACCTGCACGACATGAGCGCACTCGAACCTCTGATCCGGGCCGGCGTCAACGACTGGGGGGGCGTGTCCCCGGTGACGCCCGACCATGTGAATCCGGAAGCGCCCTGGCCGCATCTGGACCGGCTCGCAGCCGCCACCGGGAAGGCCGGCCGCACCCTCGCCGAACGCACCGCGCTGGCGCCGCGGATGGCGCGCGATCCTGCGACCTGGATGGCCTGTGAAACCCTGCCCGCTGTCCTCAAGTTCCTGGATGGCGAGGGCCTTGCGCGCGAGCACGACTGGGCCCCCGGCGATGCGTCGAAGGCCCCGCCCGAGACCGATACCGCCTTGATCCACCGCCGCGGCCAGAATGTTTCCGCCCCCATCGCCCGCACGCTAGACCATGCCCTGTCCGGCCAGCGCCTTGGCGAAGCCGATATCTCCCGGTTGTTCACCGCGCGCGGCGATGACTTCTCCGCCGTCTGCCGCACAGCCGACACGCTCAACCGGCGCCGCCATGGCGATGTCGTTTCCTATGTCGTCACCCGCAACATCAACTACACCAACATCTGCACGTACGGCTGCAAGTTCTGCGCCTTTTCGAAAGGGCGTCTCTCCGCCAATACGCGCGACAAACCCTATGATCTCGATCTCGAGGAGATTGCGGAACGCACCCGCTCCGCTTGGTCACGCGGCGCCACCGAAGTCTGCCTCCAGGGCGGAATTGCGCCGAAATACACAGGCAACACCTACCTCGCCATCACCGAGGCGGTGAAGATCGGCGCCCCCGACATGCACGTCCACGCCTTCTCCCCGCTGGAGGTCTGGCACGGCGCCGAGACGCTCGGGCTGAGCCTTGAGGCCTATCTGGCCCGCCTCAAGGACCAGGGCCTCTCGAGCCTCCCCGGCACCGCTGCCGAAATCCTCGACGACGATGTCCGCCGGCTGCTGTGCGCCGACAAGATCGGCACCGACCAATGGCTGAGCGTGATGGAGGCCGCCCACGCCGTTGGCCTCAGGAGCACGGCGACCGTCATGTTCGGCCACGTCGATTCCTATGACCATTGGGCACGCCACCTGATCCGCATCCGCGACCTCCAGGAGCGCACAGGAGGCTTCACCGAGTTCGTACCGCTCGCCTTCGTGCACATGGAAAGCCCGATCTTCCTGCGCGGCCAGTCCCGACGGGGACCAACCTTCCGCGAAGCCGTGCTGATGCATGCCATCGGCCGCCTGGTGCTCGATCATGTCATCCCCAACGTCCAGGCCTCCTGGGTCAAGCTCGGCCCCGAGGGCGCGGCAGCCTGTCTCTCGGCCGGAGCCAACGATGTCGGTGGCACCCTCATGAACGAGAGCATCACGCGCGCCGCCGGGGCTGCCCATGGCCAGGAAATGTTGCCTGCAAGCCTTGAATCCATGATCGCCTCTGCCGGCCGCACGCCACGCCAGCGCACCACGTTCTACGCCGACGCACCGGAAGAGCGGTGCACGGTTGCCCTGGCCGATCGCGGTGACGCATCGGGGGCCATGATCGCGGCCGAGTAGAGCACCGCCCCGCGCAGACGACGCCCCTCTGTGGCGCTTCAGGTTGAGATGGAAACGCTCAGGCCGCACCTGCCTCCCGGCGCCTTGGCGCGGCCCTCCGCGGACGGCATGGCCATTGGCCAGACG
>JBKDZY010000462.1:0-1509 GCA_047971765.1 Hyphomicrobiaceae bacterium
GGGGCGGCGAATATCAGGGCGCCCAGAAGGCGGCCTATTGCGATCCGTTTGCCGCGAAGACGGGCGCACGGGTCATCCAGGACGGCCCGGTCAGCAACACCAAGTTGCGTGTTTTGCTGGAGGCCGAAAGCGACGACTGGAATGTCATCGTTTCGGATGACTACATGATGACCGGCCTCCAGATGGACGGGCTCATCTCTGAAGTCGATACCAGCATCGTCGACATGACGAAGATCGCCGAGCCGTTCAGATTCGCCTATGGTGCGAGCTGTTCCGTCGGTGCAACGCTGCTGGCCTTTGCGCCGGATCACTTCGAAGATGGCAAGGGCCCCCAGACTTGGGCCGACCTGTTCGACCTCGAGAAATTCCCCGGCACTCGGATGCTGTCCCGCCAGCCCATCAGGAATATCGAACTGGCCTTGCTGGCCGATGGTGTTGCACCTGCGGATCTCTACCCGCTCGACGTCGAGCGCGCCCTGAAGAAGCTGGACGAGATCAAGGACAACATCATCTTCTACGAGAGCAATTCCCAGTCCCAGCAGCTGATCTCGGATGGTGCCGCGGCTTGTGGCACGATGTATTCGAACCGTGCTTTCGGACTGGTGAAAAATGGCGGCAAGGTCGGCGTCAGCTGGGATGGCCACCTTCGCAATACCACGCTGCACATCGTGCCCAAGGCGATCCAGGAACCCGACATCGCCTGGGCGCTGATCAACGAAACGCTGAACGCCGAGAACCAGGCCCATTTCGCCAACCTTCAGGCCAGTGCCCCCACCAATCCGGACGCTCTCGCCCTTGTCGACGAAGACGTTCGCCCGTGGCTTGCGACCCACGAGGAAAACATGCCGAAGGGCGTTCAGATCGACCCGGTCTACTGGCAGGACCAGATGGTTGCCAACACCGAACGCTGGCAAGAATGGATGCTGCTCTGATCGCGCGGCGAACGGAAAACCGATGAAACTACACGACGCGGCCGGGTTCAATGCCCGGCCGGGCACCCCCCTTTCCACGAACGAATGCAAAGCCTGACCGACATGGATGACAAAAGCCCTGATGTCTTGGTAATTGGCGGCGGCGCCGTTGGCGTCTGCTGTGCCTATGAACTTGCGAAGGCCGGCGTGAACGTCACCCTGGTCGAACGGGGCGACTCGCTCGCCAGCGAATGCTCCTACGGAAACACCGGGATGATCCGGCTCAGCCATGTGGCGCCGCTGGCAACCCCGGGATCGATCATGCACGCATTGCGTTGGTCGCTGTCGGAGGAAAGCCCTTTCAAGGTCCGGGCGCGTACTGCCGTTGTGCCCTGGCTGGCCAGGTTCCTGGCGGCCGCCACGCCCCGGCAGGTCACGGCCACCAGCAACGTGTTGCGCCGACTGACGCAATACAGCCACGAGATTCATCGCAGCTATTTCGAAAGCGGCATCGAGACCGGTTAACGGGAGGACGGAATTCTCGACGTCTACGAAACCGCAGCGGGCTATGAGGCCGGCGTTGCAGAAGTCGCGGCCA
>JBKDZY010000463.1:0-2106 GCA_047971765.1 Hyphomicrobiaceae bacterium
GGCAAACTCGGCTGCTTCAACGATGGTCTTGCGAATTTCCGCGTCTATGGCCTTGAGCTCATCTTCCGAAGCGAGACCACCCTCCAGGAGGCGCTTCCTCACGCGCTCGATCGGGTCCTGCTGCTCGCGAACCTTCTCGACCTCTTCGCGCGTGCGATATTTGGCTGGATCGGACATCGAATGTCCGCGATAGCGATAGGTGAGCATCTCGAGGATGTAGGGGCCTTTGCCCGCGCGGGCATGGGCTGCGACCTTTTCACCGGCCGCCCGGCAGGCGCGCACATCCATGCCGTCCACCTGCTCTCCCGGGATGTCGAACGAGGCACCGCGATGCGAGAAATTCGTCGTCGCAGCCGCACGTTCGATGGCGGTTCCCATGGCGTACCGGTTGTTCTCGATGACGAAGATGACCGGCAGGTGCCAGAGCTTTGCCATATTGAAGGTCTCGTACACCTGACCCTGGTTGGCAGCGCCGTCGCCGAAATAGCACCAGCACACATTGTCGTTTTCCCGATAGCGGTTCGCAAACGCAAGTCCTGCACCAAGCGGCACCGACGCGCCCACGATGCCATGCCCGCCAAAGAAGTTCTTCTCCTTGGAGAACATGTGCATGGAGCCTCCCTTGCCTTTGGAGTACCCATTGCGTCGGCCGGTCAACTCGGCCATCACGCCCTTGGGGTCCATGCCGGTTGCCAGCATGTGGCCATGGTCACGATAGGTCGTGATGACCTGGTCACCCTCCTTGGAGGCCATGTGCAGACCGGTGACGACGGCTTCCTGGCCGATATAGAGATGACAGAACCCGCCGATATAGCCCATGCCGTAGAGCTGACCCGCCCGTTCCTCGAAACGGCGGATCAGCAGCATTTCGCGATACACCGCGATTTCTTCTTCGCGGGTGAACGTCGGCGGTGCGGGAAAATTGACCGACCCGGCCGATGACATTCCTTCGGTCGTGGCGAGAGCCATTGCGCCTCCTCAAGCCCTTAAATCAGCGATGTTTCGCCGAAAATCCTGCCCCGAGCCTACACGACAGGTCAGTCCACCGCTAGAGGCTGATCTCCCCTTCGTCAATCAAACCAAATAGGCGCCAAAACGGGAAAAATCAGGTTGATGAAACGCGATGAAACACAACCTTTGGGGGATTTGGATGGATCGAGCCGGACCACCCACGAACGGAGGAAGCGCATTCATCACTCGAGCTGGGTTTCGCAATTGCGGAGCACACGCAACCGCTCAGCGGCGCGCGCCCGGGCCGGCCGAACCAGTCGGGCGAAAGTCCATTGCATTTGTACTGGACAACAGAACGATTTCATTGGGGCGCACATAACCGAGTACGTCCCGCGCCAGACCCGTCACGTAGTCCGGATCAGGCTTTGCCTCTGACAGCAGGTCGGTTTCGTTCTGGAGACGGTCGCGCACGATCGTCAGTCGCGCCAGATCACTTTCGAGCCTGATCTTGCGCACCTCGAGCGCGGCACGAGCTTCAAGCCCGTGCCGGCCTTTCACCGCATGGAAGGCGAAGTATGCCGTGAGACACAGGCACACAAGCAACACTGGAGAACGCCACCACATCTCACGCCAAACTTCCAGGGGTGAAAGGCCGCTAAACGCGGAACTTGTTACAACGTCGTCCAACGGGCGACAGCGCTGACACTAACCGGCCACGGTAAATTGGAAGTAAAGCCCTGCACCGATTTTGCGGTTTTCGCGGAAAATCAGCCCCACACACCCAGTCGCGTGTGGGGCAGCTCAGGCACCTGGGCCTATTCTCAACGGCGAGACAACGCCTTCAGAGCACCACGGCCAGCATAAACCGCCGTGTCACCCAGATCCTGTTCGATCCGGATTAATTGGTTGTATTTGGCCAATCTATCCGAACGGGACAGCGAGCCCGTCTTGATCTGACCGCAGTTGGTCGCAACGGCGAGGTCGGCGATGGTGGAGTCCTCGGTCTCGCCCGAGCGATGCGACATCACCGCCGTATAACCGGCGCGGTGGGCCATCTCGACGGCCGCCAGCGTTTCCGTCAGCGAACCGATCTGATTGACCTTGACCAGGATAGAGTTTGCGACCCCGCGCTTGATGCCGTCGGCGAGCCGGGTA
>JBKDZY010000464.1:0-2500 GCA_047971765.1 Hyphomicrobiaceae bacterium
GAGGTCGAGATCATTCCGCTCGAGGTCGTGGTCCGCAATGTGTCGGCGGGATCGCTGTCACAGCGGCTTGGCATCGAGGAGGGCACGCAGCTCCCGCGCTCGATCATCGAATTCTATTTCAAGGACGACAAGCTTGGCGATCCGATGGTTTCGGAGGAGCATATCACGGCGTTCGGCTGGGCGACCCCCCAGGAGATCGACGAGATCATGAGCCTTGCGATCCGCATCAATGATTTCCTGGTTGGTCTCTTCCTTGGCATCGGCATCCGGCTGGTGGACTTCAAGGTCGAGTTCGGCCGGCTCTGGGAAGCCAATGACCAGATGCGGATCGTGCTGGCCGACGAGATCAGCCCCGACTGCTGTCGTCTGTGGGATGCTTCATCCGGCGACAAGCTCGACAAGGACCGGTTCCGGCGGGATCTTGGCGGCGTCTTGGAAGCCTATACGGAAGTTGCGCGCCGTCTCGGCGTCCTGACGGAAAACCCGCGTCCCAAGGGGGGGGGGCCGGTGCTGGTAAGCACCAATGGCGGCAAACCCAATTGACAGGTGCGCCGTGGTGTATAGGGAGTGGTCGAAACCGACCACATCCCTGCAACGCGAACCTGCAACCGGGTGCCCATCCATCATGAAAGCCAAGATCCGTATCACCCTCAAGAATGGTGTCCTCGATCCCCAGGGCAAGGCTATTCACAACGCGCTGACGAGCCTCGGTTTCGGCGGCATTGATGATGTGCGGCAGGGCAAATACATCGAGGTCGACCTGAAGGAGACCGACGAGGCGAAGGCCCGTGACGAAGTCGAGCGCATGTGCCGGGAGTTGCTCGCCAATCTCGTCATCGAGAACTACAGCTATGAACTCGCGGCCTGAGCCGGGCGTCAAGTCGCATCATGGCGACGATGCGGCCAGGGCCATCAGATTCATGGTGGTGAAGGCCGCCATCTTCATCCTCGTGCCGATGTTGGCGGCTGTGGTAGCCGTTTGGTGGCGCTTCGGTTGAAGTGAACCGTGAGTGGCATGGGGCCGCCACATGCCGCGGCCGCTCCTGGTGTTCATGCCTCCGCAGTCTTTGGCGTTCTCCTCAAGCGCTCTATCCGAACCATCCTTGATTGCGGCCCTGTTTGGGGCGTCGCGCGGTAACCGCCACAGTCGGGACGTTGCGCGCAAGTTTCTTGGCGCCAGGACGTTTGTGCTCCTGGCGGGGATTGGACGAGCCGCTGGAACGCTCCTTCCGTCGCTCAGGTTCCGGCGAGGTGCGTGAGGGCCTGGATGCGGCAGCGCCCCAGGCTTCGGATATGCCGCGGGTTCCGCCGAAGGTCGGCTTTGACGGGGTCCGGGAGTGTGGTGGCGACGGCGAAGGTTGGGGCGTGGCCGGGGCGGATGACGCGCCTGAGACAGCCGACAGTAATTTTCTCCCGAACAGCCAGATGAACGCCCCGATGGCAATCAGTGCTACGCTGGGCAGGGGATGATGGGGCTTGTGGGCCCTCAGGGACTCGGGCTTTTGGGGGGAGTAGCTGATTTTGACGCTGTCACCGGGCTTGGCGGATCTGATCCCTATGCTGGCGAGGCGCACGCGCACCCGATGAGGGGTGCCCTTTGTGTCGTTGTAGGCGAGCAGCGCATAATTTCGGCTCAACACGGCACCCGTGATCGTCGGATCGGTCTCTGCCGCTCTGCAGGTACTCGCGCGGTAGAAGCACGTTCGGCAGGATTGCAGACGGCAATAGGACGTCGTTTCCAGGACCCGGGCCGTCGAAGATACAGTCGTGGTGCCGCCAAGGAACGGCACTATCGCCGCGACTAGGCCTGCAAGCAACGTGAGGAGGCCGAAGCGCCGGACAATGTTTGAAAATGATACCAGGATGAACCGCACCATCGTCCCCATCTACAACTCAATAATTTTCATCGGAGCAGGGTACGCCCTAACGGCAAAGTTGCGGTAAACGATGCCATTCTGGTATGGCTGCCCAAAATCCAGCAGCAACGGAGCCCATCCTCATGCGCGCCTCGGTGATCGTGTTTCCCGGCTCCAATTGCGACCGGGACGTCAAGACGGCGGTCGAAGCGATTACGGGAAAGCCCGCCCAGATGGTCTGGCACGGCGATACGGATCTGCCAGCCAGTGATATCATTATCCTGCCCGGTGGCTTTTCCTACGGGGATTACCTGCGCTGTGGCGCCATGGCCGCCCATTCCAACATCATGCGCGAGGTCGTCGCGAAGGCGAAGGCGGGAACGCCCGTGCTTGGCATATGCAATGGGTTCCAGGTGCTTTGCGAGACCGGTTTGTTGCCCGGTGTATTGCAGCGTAATGCATCACTGCGCTTCGTCTGCCGCGATAGCTGGTTGAGTGTCGAACAGCCGGATACGGTGTTCACGCGCGCCTACAAGTATGGCGAGATCATCAACGTTCCGGTTGCCCACGGTGACGGCAATTATTTTGCGGATGACTATGCGCTCGATCGTCTGGAAGGCAGTGGGCGCGTGGTTTTTCGGTAT
>JBKDZY010000465.1:0-3478 GCA_047971765.1 Hyphomicrobiaceae bacterium
CGACAAGGTGCCCGATGCAGTTTGGTCGGCCGCGACGCGTTTCCATCATGAGGTTTTCGATCTGCTCCTGGCAGTCATCGCGATCCATATTCTGGCGAACGTCGTCTACTTCATCTGGAAACGGGAAAACCTCGTCCGCGCCATGATCACCGGCCGCAAGCCTCGCATGGTGTTCGAGGACGAACAGGAGGCTGCCGTTGCCGGCTGGTGGCGCGCCATCTTGTGTCTCGCCGTTTCCCTCGCGATCGTCTTTGGCGGCATCGTCCTCGCCGGCGGGCGGCTTTGAGCCTGTGGGCGTGAACAGCCGGATGCACGCTGCCAGTGTCTTCGACACCTCACCCGCCGGGGAACGGCAGGGCAGGAGGTGATTTGCCCGCTCCCGCACTTGCAAGTGGTGCTGCTATCTGCTCATTTGCGGCGCGCCCTGCAAGGCCACGGTCAGGCGCCGTGGACCGCTGGCGAGCTTGGCAATAAAACTGGAACGAGACGGGTAGCAGTAGGTGACGATGAGCTTTTGGCGTGGGGCGTGCACCCTGTTGCTTTCGGTGGTGGTGGGGTCGGTCTGCCTTGGGAGCGGTGCTGATTTCGCCCGTGCGCAGCAGCCATTGCCTGCTTCGCCGCCAGCACCTGTGGCACCACCCGCTCAGCCCGCAACCGACCCCGCCCCGGACGGCACACCGGACCTGATCGCGGATCAACTCGCCGAGGCAGCGAAGAGGCTGGCTTTCCGGCCTCTGCAGCCGCCCGAGGAACCGAAAGCCGCCGCAGCCTATGCCGTGTTCGACAAGCATTGCGCGCGCTGTCATCAGGGCGGGAAGCTGGAGTTGCCGTCTCCCGCAGGCGCTTTCGGCAACATCCTCCGCCTTGACGAGATCGCGCACGAACCAGATCTTGTTCAACCCGGGAATCCGGAAGGGTCGCGCCTGTACGTCTCGATGCTGCGCCGCCTGATGCCGATCGAGGTCGATGAGGAGAGCAGGAACCCGCCCCGGCCCCTTCCCAGCGCGGCCGAAATCGGCGACGTGCGGGCCTGGATAGCAGGTCTGCCGCCCACCCGCGCATGCGAGGATCGGGATCCGGTCACGGCAGGTTCGATCAATGCCGCCATGCAGCATGCAGCCGGGGAAAAAACCGGAAATGCCCGGTCGCTTCGCTTCGTTTCCCTCGCGCACCTCTACAACGCGTGCGCAAGCCGGGAGCAGATGGCAGCCTATCGTCAGGGGCTGTTCAAGCTGTTCAACAGTTTGAGCTGGAAGCAGACACCGGTCATCCTGAAGGCCATCAATGAAAGCCGCACCGTCTACAGCCTGGATCTGAACGATCTCGGCTGGTTGCCCCAGCATTGGGAGCGGATCGTCGAAACGGGACAGCCCTTTCCGGAACTGATCCCGGCCACGTCGGCAGGGGCGCGAAAGCGATTCCATACCCAGCACCCACTGGTCCGGGGCGATTGGCTCGTGAGCGCCGTGCTCAGGGCACCGCTCTACTATGATATCCTGGCCATCCCCGGAACCGGTCCCGAGATTCTAAAAATCCTGCAGATCGACACAGTCAAGATGCGTCAGGCCGGCGCCATTCTGCGGTATCCGTTCAAGGCCTCGGGCTTTGCGCAGGAACCGTCTCTGGCGGAACGGTTGGTGTCGCGCTACGGGGCCTTGTGGTCGTCCTATTATACGGCGGCCCACAGTGGCGCGCCTGATCTCTCGCAGCTTGCCGGCAAACCCGCCGATGCCCTGTCTCCGTTCACCGCCTCGAAGGTGATGCTGACCTTGCCGAACGGCCTCAACGCTTTCGCCATCGTTGGCCAGCGCGGCGACCGTCTGGATGAGCTTCCGCCCGATATTGCGTGGCCCGCGGCGATGCTGTCCGGAAACAACATCCGGGCCGGAATCGATTGCTTTGCCTGCCATTCGTCAGGTCCCATCGGTACGCCCAACGGTGAGTTGCCCGGATCGGCCGTCGCTGGCGGCGACAGCGCCGCCCAATTCGAGAAGGACCGGGCTGCGCTCGCCTCGGCCAGCCGCCGGCTGGGGCTGTTGCCAAATGCCAGCCTGGACGGTGTCGAACCGTTGACCCTGCTGTCCGACACCTACGAGAAACCGGTGGGGGCCGTCCGCGCCGCCGCTGAGCTTCGTGTCGATGCCGAGGCCCTGCTCGCATTGGCCGACAAGGACCAGAAGCCGCCGTCCATCATGGCAAGGCGGTTGCTGCAGGGAGTCGTGGCGCGCGAGGACTTCGAGAAGGCCGTGCCAGCCCTGTTGTCGGCGCTCGGCCAGCCCGCCGCCGCCGCAGCAGCCGGAAAAAGACTGGAACACGCGACCCAGGCTGCCGCCGCCGAAACCGGCGATGCCACAAGCCGCAATGCCGGCGATCCCCCGCAAAGCCTCGTGCTCTACTCGGACAAGGCGCGCTACAAGAC
The DNA here is from genome assembly GCA_047971765.1 of Hyphomicrobiaceae bacterium. GTDB lineage: Bacteria > Pseudomonadota > Alphaproteobacteria > Rhizobiales > Hyphomicrobiaceae. Next base: position 2,420 of record JBKDZY010000465.1, read on the forward strand.
GGGCGACAAGCTCCAACTGGTCGTCAAGGCGCTGGCCGATTGTCATTTGACCGTCATAAGCATAGACCGCGAAGGCCTTGCCACCGTGATCTATCCGAGTGACTTCGAGACCGGCACACTGGTCACTGCCGGCAGTGAAATCCACCTTCCAGCGGCGAATGCACCGTATTCGTTCAGGCTCAACAAGCCCGGTCGCGAGCATGTCGTCGCGCTGTGCAACGAGGCAACAGCCAATACCGACAACATCTTCCATGACTTCGAGCGCCAGAGGTTCACCGACCTCGGCAATTACGCCAACTACGTTCTTCGTAACGCCTCTGGCTTGACCAATGGCGCGCAGGCAGCCGTGCCCCGCTATTCGGAGCGCCGTCGGAGAGGCGCGCGCCGGCGGGGTGGCCCGACCGGAGAACCGGCCCAGCCCGAGGAAATCTATCGCACCGGCATCACCATCATCGTCGAGTAACGAGGTCTGCCCCGCCTGCAGGTGCCGCCGCCAAGCCTGGAATTGGTTTATAGTGTTCCCGCTTTGGGTGGAAACGCTCAGGCCGCGACTGCGGCTCAGGCAGGGCGCGCCGCCCACGCGCAGCGCCCAGCCGAAGGCTGATACGAGCGCCAACAGTCCAGGCCAATTCCGGTTGAACCGGAATTGGGCTAACCTGCGGTCATTGGCTTCGTCGAAGCGTGCAGGTTCACAGCATGGGGCTGAGTGCAGATGTTGAAAAAAGAACCGGAAACGACCAGGGGCCGGTGCCTTTGCGGCGCCATCGAGTACGAATTCGAGGGCCCGCCTAAATGGGTAATGTATTGCCACTGTGAAAGCTGCCGCCGCGCCGTGTCATCGGCCGTGGCAACCTATGTTGGCGTCGATATCGACCAGTTCCGGTATCTGAAAGGCACGCCGGCCGTGTACGAGAGTTCACCCGGCAACAAGCGCTATTTCTGTCCCACATGCGGATCGCCCATGGCCTACGCCGGCGCACGCTGGCCGCGCGAAGTGCACCTCTTCCACGGCACTCTGGAGGATCCAGGAAGGTGGTCGCCGACCGGCCATGCCCATGT
>JBKDZY010000466.1:0-3199 GCA_047971765.1 Hyphomicrobiaceae bacterium
CACCATGCACAGCCTCTCGGAGGCGGATGTGGCGACCTTCCGCGACACCCTGATGGAACTTCAGCCGGGCATCGCAAGCGATACCGGCACCGATGAGGGCGTCATGGCGGCGGCCGAGGCAGCCCTTTCGGCCCCCTCCAACTGAGTGGATCGGGCCGGTCTCACCAAGGGCTGGCCCACATCCCGATACAGCGACAGGTAGATTCCATGATCCAGACACTCCTAAGAGGCACCGTCGGCGTGCTAGGGCTCATCGCGTTGGGCTCCTACTGCTTCGGCATCATTGCGCGCTATGCCTTTGCCGGCCTCGCCCCGGACTGGGTCGAGGAGGTCACGGTCTTTGCCCTGCTCTGGGGCGTGCTGATCGCGGGCTTCCTGCTGGTGCTCGGCAACCGACACCTCACCGCGGGCATCGTCTCGCGCTTTCCCGCCGGGCCGCGTCGCCTGCTGCAACGCTTCGGCTTTGCGGTCGCGCTGACATTTTGCGCCTACATGGCCTGGCAGGGGCTGGCGCTGGTCAAGCTCGACGCGCGGCTGATGGAAGTTTCCAAAAGCACCCTGCAATTGCCCATCGCGCCGATCCACGCCATCTTTCCGATCACCATGGGCCTCATGGCGCTGGCCTACCTCTGGCGCATCTTCCGCCCCGGCGAGATGGAAGACGCCCATGTGCCCCAAGGGGAGAACGTCGAATGACTCTCCTCGCACTCGGCATCCTCGCCTTCATCCTGCTCATGATCGTCGGCACTCCACTCTTCGCGGCCATCGGTGGCGTGGCTGTGGCGCTCTTCATCACCAGCGGCGTCGTGCCCGTGACCCTGGCCGAAATCATGGTGGAGCGCGTCATCTCGCCAGGGCTGATCCCGGTGCCGTTCTTCATGACGGCGGCGGTGATCATGCACCGCGGCGGCATCGCCCGCAGATTGATTGAAGCGGCAGAGGCGTTGATCGGGGGACTCAAGGGGAGTTCCGCCCTGGTCTGCGTGGTGGCCACGGCGCTCTTCGCCGCCATCTCAGGCTCCTCGGTGGCCACGGCGCTCGCCATCGGCACCATCCTGCTCCCGATCATGCAGCAGCGCGGCTACCCCGAGGGTTTTTCCATCGGCCTCGTGGCAACATCCGGCACGCTGGGCATCCTGATCCCGCCCTCGACCGCGATGATCATCTACGGCCTTGTCAGCGAAACCTCGATCCCCCGCATCTTCCTCGCCGGCGTGGTGCCAGGCCTGTTGCAGGCCACCCTGCTTGCGCTCGTCGCCCTTTACTTCATCCGCGGTATGCCTATCGAGGCAGAACCCCGCCCGCCACGCGCCGATCTCCTCCGTAAGCTCGCCTCGGCACTGCCGGCCCTTTCGATCCCGGGGGTGATCTTCGTGTCGATCTACGGCGGTTTCGCCACCGTCACCGAAGCCTCCGCGCTCTCGGTGGTTGCGGCCATCGTGGTGTCGCTGTTCTGCTATCGCAGCATCACCCTGCGCCAGATACCCGACCTCATGGCCGAGGGCATCATCGCGGCGGCGGCGATTTCCTTCATCGTCGGCGGGGCGCTGATGTTCGGCCAGTGGGCGATCCATGAAACCCTGCCGCAGCGCATCGTGGCGGCGGTGTCACAATGGGAGCTCTCGGGCTGGCAGTTTCTGCTGATCGCCAATGTCATGATGCTGATCCTTGGCATGTTCTTCGACGCACTGGTGATCACACTGGTCGTTGTGCCGCTGATCCTGCCGCTGCTGCGCGCCTTCGAGATCGACCTCGTGCACTTCGCGATCATCTTGATAATCAACATGGAAATCGCGCTGCTGACGCCGCCCTTCGGCCTCAACCTCTTCACCATGAAGCTGATATCGGGTGCCTCGGTCAGCACGGTCATCCGCGGCGTCGCGCCATTCCTTATGGCGATGGTCGCGCTGCTGCTGCTCGTCACTTACCTCCCCGCGATTTCGCTCTTCCTTCCCGACGTCGCCTTTGGCGCAAGATAATTCCGGAGACCCAGATGCAAGCTCTCGAAGGACTCAAGGTCGTTGACCTCACCCACGCAATGGCCGGTGCCTTTGCAACCTATCACCTCGGGCTGCTCGGGGCCGAGGTGCTCAAGATCGAACCGCCCGAAAAGGGCGACGAGTTCCGGCGCTGGCGGCCCCTGACCTTTGCCGGGGCGAACGCTGGAAAGCGCTCGATGACCCTCAACCTGAAGTCGGAGGAGGGCCGCGAGATTCTGTCCCGCCTGATCGAAGGCGCCGATGTGGTGGTGGAAAACTACCGCCCCGGCGTCGCGGCCAAGCTGGGCGTGACCTGGGAGAAGATCCGCGCGCTGAACCCTCGGGCGATCTTCTGCTCGGTCTCGGGCTACGGGCAGGACGGAGCCTGGCGCGACTACCCGGCCATCGAGTGGTCGGTTCAGGCGCTGTCGGGCATTACCGACCTCTACGTCGACCCGGCGGGCGACCCGATGCGGCTGGGCCTATCGATCCTCGATCCCTTCGCCGCCTACATGGGTTTCTCCTCCATCCTTGCCGCGCTCCTTCAACGCGAGAAAACCGGTGCGGGCCAGCGGATCGACGTGAGCATGCTTGATGCGGGCTGGGTGTTGAATGCTTCCTCCGTCACCGACCTTCTCGCCGGTGATATGCCGGTCTCGAAGACCCGCCGCGCCGGCTCGGCCCGCTTCCGCGCGCGCGACCGCAGCTTCTTCGTGTCACTCAACTGGGAAAAATGGGTCACGGCCTTTCTCGGTATTATCGGTGGTACCGACATGCTCGCTGATCCACGTTTCGAGAGCGAAGACGCCCGCAACCGCAATGCCGACGCCTTCTACGACGAGGTCTGCAACCGCTTGGCGTCACGCGACGCCTCCGAGTGGATCGCCGATTTGGTGGGGGTGGGCGTTCCGGCCGGACTGGTGCAGACCCTGCCCGAAGTGGCGGCCTCCGGTCATGCCGATGCCCGGGGCCTACTGTACAGGGTGGAGGCCGAGGACGGCCGCGAAGCCAGCATCGTCGGAGCCGGCTTCCGTTTCGCCGAGAACGGCCCAAGCCTGCAATCCGGCATCCCTCGCTTGGGCGCTCACACCGCGGAAACGCTACGCACTCTCGGGTATGACGACGAAACCATGGAATCTCTTCGGGTTCGAGGATTAGTCTGAGTTGTGGCGCTGTGCACCACCGCGGACATTGCCGCCTCTGGCTCAGCTCATGATCCG
>JBKDZY010000467.1:0-6031 GCA_047971765.1 Hyphomicrobiaceae bacterium
GATCGTTCCGAATGTGTCTGTCTGATCGTCGGAGTATCGACTGGATTAGCTTAGAAAAAACGCAAGAACTCCCTGTTAAAGACAAGAAATTCTTGTTGCCGACAGAGGCTCGCCGACGGCAATCATTGTCTACACCTTGATCCTCTCGTTCTTTGGGTCCAAGAAAGGTGAGAGTGACGCAGTTGCCTTGTAACGTTCACAGGCGATCTCAATCTCGAATCCACCGGCATTGATGAAGTCGCGAGTGACACCGTCGGCGTTATAGATGTATCCCATGCCCATCGATCGATCGAGCCTGTGCCCATATCCACCAGAGGTAATAGATCCGATTATCCTACCTTCCTTGTAGATTGGCTCTTCGTGATAGAGCATCTTTCGACATCCGTCGGGCAGTTGGAATTGTACAAGCCGCTTTGTAGGCACACCGGCGTCTCGCGCACGCAAGAGAGCATCGCGGCCGACAAATTCAGCTTTATTATAGTCCACGGCAAACGAGAGCCCCGCCTGGATCGGAGTGTCTTCTTCGCCAATGTCATGCCCCCAGTGCCGATAACCTTTTTCTACCCGAAGGCTGTTGAGCGCAAAGAACCCCGCATGGCTAAGACCAAATTCCTGACCGGCCTCGACGATCTTGTCGAAGACATGCATCGCGAAATCCGCAGGGATATAGAGTTCCCACCCAAGCTCGCCGACAAAGGTCAGCCGACTCGCCCTGACGGTCGCATATCCGACGGCAATCTCCTGACTCGTCCCGAACGGGAAGGCGGCATTCGACAGGTCGGCACCGGAAACCTTCTCAAGAAGCGCACGGGATTTGGGCCCCATAATCGCTAGCATCGGTAGGCCGGGCGTAACATCGGTGACAACGACAGCCGCATCGTCGGGAATGTGGCGGCTCAACCACGACAGATCGCGTCTCTGGCTGGCGGCTATGGTGACGACTAGATAGGCTGTTTCTGAAAGCCGGGTGATCGTGACATCCGCCTCGATACCCCCGCGCGGGTTGAGCCACTGGGTGTAGACGACCTTGCCCATAGCAACATCAACATTTCCCGCTGACACGTTGTTGAGAATGCGGCAAGCGTCTCGGCCCTCGACCCGGAATTTCACATAGCAACTCTGGTCGAAAACGGTCACGGCTGATTGCGTGTCCAAACATTCAGCGCGCGCGTCTTCGAACCAGCTTTGCGGGCCGAAGGAATAGCCGATCTCAGTCGAGCGGCCATCGCGCGCGAAAAAGCCCGGCCGCTCATATCCGGCAGCTTCGGTCATCGAGGCCCCGAGAGCGACAAGGCGGTCGTGAAACGGGCTTTGGCGCACATTGCGCGCGGTTTCATATTGCTGGTAAGGCCAATGCATCTTGTAGAGCAAGCCCAACGTTTCCTTGGTCCGGTCGAAGAGATAGCTCTTGTTCGACTGCCAGGAATGCATGCGGCGCACGTCGACATCTGCCAGCTCCATCGGCGGGTGACCGTCGTTGATCCAATCCGCCAGCGCCTTGCCGACGCCACCGGACGACAGGATGCCGACCGAGTTGAACCCGCAGGCGCAGAACAACCCCTCAACTTCGGGCGTCTCGCCCAGAAGGTAGCGGTCATCGGGCGTGAAGCTTTCGGGGCCGTTGAAGAACAGCTGGATACCCGCGTTAGCCAGCGCCGGCACACGTTTGACGGCCATGTCGAGGATCGGTTCGAAATGATCGAAATCCTCGGGCAGGCTGTCGAAGCAGAAGTCCTCGGGGATGCCGTTGTGCCCCCAGGGTTTCGCTTCGGGCTCGAAGCATCCCAGCAGCAGCTTGCCAGCGTCTTCCTTGTAATAGGAACACTCGTCGGCGACGAACAGCACCGGCAGTTCGCGGGGCAGATCGGGCATCTGCTCGGTCACGATGTAGAAATGCTCAGCCGCGTGGAGCGGCAGGGAGACGCCGCTTTGCGCCGCGAATTCCCGCGACCACATGCCACCCGCGATGACGACGCGGTCGGCGCGGATCTCGCCATCGGCGAGTTTCACGCCCCGCACCTTTCCGTTCTCGACGATCAGGCGCTCGACCGGGGTCTGTTCGAAAATCCGCGCGCCGCGCATACGCGCGCCTTTGGCCATCGCCATCGTCACGTCGGCGGGATTGACCTGCCCGTCATTGGGCATCCAGATGCCGCCGACGATGTCGCCGACTTCGACCAGCGGCCAGCGTTCGCGGATTTCGCCGGCGGAGACGACGTCGGCCTCGAGCCCGAAATTTCGGGCCATGGACACGCCACGTTTCAGTTCCTCGAAGCGCGCGTCATGCGTGGCAAGGCGCAGCGCGCCGTTTTGCTTGAAGCCCGTCGCCTGCCCCGTTTCCGCCTCCAGATCGCGAAACAGCTCGCCGGTGTATTGGGCAAGCTCTGTCATGTTTCGCGTCGCGCGGAGCTGCGTCACTAGTCCAGCCGCATGCCAGGTCGTGCCGCTCGTGAGCTGCTTGCGCTCGCACAACACGACATCGGTAATCCCCAGCTTGGTCAGGTGATATGCGATGGAGCAGCCCGCAACGCCGCCGCCAACGATAACCACATCTGCCGTGTTTGGAATGCCCATAAATGTAGCTCCTGTCTTTCAAGCACCCAGATAGGTGTCGATTATTTTCCGATTTTCATGCATTTCCGCGGGGACACCGGACCAGACGAAATGGCCGCCATCCATCAGATGCAGCCGGTCCGCATGGTTGGCCACCCGGGCGATATTCTCTTCGACCACGACGATCGTCATCCCTGTCGCGCGCAATTCGTCGATGGCCGCATAGATCTGGTCGATCACCACCGGCGCCAGGCCGAGCGAAGGCTCGTCCAGCACCAGCAGGCGGCAATCCCCCATCATCAGGCCGCGGCCGATACCCAGCATCCGGCGCTCACCTCCCGACAGGGAGCTGGCGATCTGCTCCGCGCGCTGTTCGAGCTTGGGAAAGAGCGCGAAGACCTTGTCTAGTTGCGCCTGGGACCTTGCATCCGACCGATTGGAATAGCCGCCGACCAGCAGGTTTTCGAGAATGGTCATGTTCTTGTAGACCAGATCGCCCTGCGGCACATGGGCCAGCCCCATCCGCGCGATTTTCTCCGGCGTCAGCCCGAGGATGGATCGACCGTTCAGCGCGATGCTGCCCTGGGTCCTGGGCAACAGGCCCGATATCGCGCGCAGCAGCGTCGTCTTGCCATGACCGTTCGGGCCGACAATGCCGATCAGTTCGCCTTTCGCGACCGTCAGGTCGATCCCGTTCAGGATCGACCCCGTGCCGTAACCGGCGTGACAATCCTTGACTTCAAGAAGTGGCATTTCCGACCTCCTCCGCCTGTGCTCCCTTGCGGCTGTCGGCAGCGCCGGACACACCGAGGAAGACATCCACGACCTCGGGATTGTCGGCGAGACTGCCCGCCGCCCCTTCGTGCAGTTTCGCACCGTGGTGCAGGATCATGATCCGGTCCGCAAAGGCTGTCATGAAGCTCATCACGTGTTCGATCACGACGATGGTGGTCCCGTGAAAATCCCGAAGCTGTCTGAAGACCGCCGCGCAGGTTTCGATCTCGGCCGGGTTGAGCCCCCCGACCGGTTCGTCCAGCAGCAGCAGTTTGGGATGGCTCACGATGGCGCATCCGATCATCAACAGCTTCAGCTGCAAGACCGGCAAGGCACCCGCCATCACATCCGCATAGTCCGTCAAACCGGTCAGATCGAGTACCTCGGCCGCGCGGATCTCGGACCTGCGGTCATAGCTCAACCCGGGCACGAGCCGCTTTTCGCTGCCGAAATAGGCGCAGGTCTTCAGATTGTCGGCGACCGTCTGCGAGTTGAAGACGGCGTTTAGCTGGAAGGTGCGGCTAATGCCGAGATGGCAGATCGCCGAGGCGCCGAGCCCGGTGATATCGGCGCCCTCGAACAGGATCCTCCCGGCGGTCGGGGGGGTCACCCCGGACAAGAGATCAAACAGCGTGGTCTTCCCGGCGCCGTTCGGACCGCCGATGCCGAGCACCTCGCCGCGGTCGACATGAAAGCTGAGATCGTTCGTCGCCTTCATGGCCCCATAGGCCTTGGTCAGGCCGCGCACCTCGAGCAGATGTTGCGGTGAATGGGTCACGTTTCAGCCCTCCTTCCTGGGGCTCAAGGCCCACTTCCTGAGTGACGCGAAACCGCCCATCAGGCCCTCCGGCAATATGAGCAGGATGATCGAAAGAACGGCCGCATAGGCGGTGTTGCGCCATGCCGCAAGGTCGCGGAAGCCCTCGTCGATAAGCGCCAGCACGATCGTGCCGACCACCGGGCCCCAAATGGTGCCGCGGCCGCCGACGACCATCATCGACAGCAGGAACAGCAGCGTGGGCAATTCGAGAACCTGCGGACCAAACGTGCCGATCACCCCGGCATAGACGCCTCCGCTCAAACCGGTGAACACTCCGGAGACGGCAAAGACGATGGCCTGATATTTCCGGATCTCGATACCTCGCGACGCGGCGCAGACCTCGTTGTCGCGCATCGCCTTAAAGGCCTGCCCATAGGGGCTGTAGACGACCATGATCGCGACCAGTATCGACAGCGCGAGCATGATGAGCGACAGGTAGAAATTGCCAAGCGGCGCACTGCTGTATCCAAGTAGCTCGCGAAACCCGAAATCGCCGAAACGCGACAGGCCGCGGGCGCCGCCGGAGAAGGAATAGCAAACCGATTGGGTCTGCCGGAAGCAGGCCACATCGGTCACCAGAAGCTGATAGACCGTCATGGCGATGGCGAGCGTGACCACGACGACATAAGCGCCGCGCAGCCGGAACGTGGCAAAGGCCATGACGAGGCTCATCAGCAGCCCCGCCAGAGCCGCCACCGGCAGGGTCCACCATAGCGACATGCCGAAATAGAGGCCCATGAGCGCGGTGGCATAGCCGCCCACCGCGAACAGAGCCATATGGCCGATCGACAGGATGCCGGCGACGCCGAAGACCAGGTTCCACTGCGACACGACGGCCGCCCACAGGATGAACAGGGTGATCTGCCCCAGAACGTAGCGGCTCAGTCCCAGCGCGGGCAAAAGGCTCAGGACGCCGACAAAGAGAAGAAGGATCAGAAGATCGCGGGATTTCATTGAACGCATGGGTCAATTCCTCTCCAGTTCCTGGCGCCCGAAGAGACCGGTCGGTCGATAGACCAGCACCAGCACCACGACGAGAAGCGACACGGGAAACCCCCATTTCACACCGAGCGTGTACTGCACGGTGGTTTCCAGACCAGCGAGCGCGAATGACGCGGCCAGCGCGCCGGGAATGCTGCCGAGCCCGCCCAGGACGCAGACGATCAGCGCCTTTAGCAGCGGATCGAACCCGGCACCGGGATAGACGGTCGTCGAGCTTGTCAGCAGCACGCCGGAGGCGCCCGAGATGATCCCGGCGAGAACCGTCACCTGAAAAATCACCGCCTGCACCGGCACGCCGTTCAGCCGAGCGGCGGTGATGTCCTGCGAGACGGCCCGGATGAGCCGGCCGAGATTGGTCTTGTGCACGACGAGTTGCAGCAGCAGCACCATGAGCGCGCTGCAACAGACGACCAGCAGGGTCTGGTGCCCGATGGACAGCGCGCCGAGGTCAAACCGACCCTCGACCTGAAACGGTTGTCGCAGGATCTTTGCGCCTATCAGGTTGTTGATGAGATCGACCACGATGGTGCTGAACGCCATGGTGAGGATGATGATCCGCAGATCGAAATTCGCCTTGCCGAAGATCCACCGGACCTGCGAGACGTAGAGCAGCAGTCCGCCCGCAGCGCCCGCAATCATGCCGCCCAGAAGCCCCGTCCACCAAGGCAGGCCCAGCCCTGTCACGACGGCCACCGAGCCATAGGCCCCGATGACGATCATGGCGCCATGCGCGAGGTTCAGCATCGAAATGCTGCCCCATAGCAGCGCCAGCGAGACCGAGCTCGCGGCATAGATCGCGCCCAACGCAATCGTGCTGGTCAAAATTCCAGTCAGAAGCTCCATCGCCTGGCTCCAGTTTTTCCTTGGTGGTTTTGCACTCGG
>JBKDZY010000468.1:0-6663 GCA_047971765.1 Hyphomicrobiaceae bacterium
GCCCCCGGCAAGGTGCGGGGGTATGCGAACTTCGACGCCGACAAGATCGAGCAACTCGAGGCCCGTGGACAGATCGAGCCAGCCGACCTGATGGGAACCGGCCGACTTGCCATGACCATTGATCCGGGCGGCAACCAGATCAGCCACCAGGGTATCGTGGCACTGGACGGCGGCTCGCTGACCGATGCGGCGCCCGCCTACTTCCGCCAGTCCGAACAGTTGCCGACGTTCATCCGGCTGGCGGTGGCAAAACTCAGGTTGGCTGGCGCGCAGAGTGGCAAGGCCGCGTGGCGGTGGCGGGCGGGCGGACTGATCCTGCAGCACGTTCCCCGTCTTGGCGGCGATCCGCGTCCGGATGAAACGCCGGAAGAGCGCGACCTGCGCCTGCATGGCGAGGACGACGACGACTGGGTGCGGGTTTCGATGCTGGCCTCCACCGTCGAGACGCACGAGATGATCGACCCGACACTCTCGCCCGAGCGGCTGCTGCTGCGGCTGTTCCACGAGGAAGGCGTGCGGGTTGGGGAAGAAATGACCGTCGAAACCCGCTGCCGGTGCTCACGCCAGCGGATCGCGGGATTTCTCAAGGGATTTTCACCCAAAGACCTCGAGGACATGCGCGAAGACGATGGCGCGGTGACCGTGACCTGCGAGTTCTGCTCGAAGCAGTACCGCTTCGAGGACGGCAACATCGCGTAGAGGGTGTTCGCGCGCCGTAGCAGCCTTCGGCCGGGCGCTCCGCAGGGCGGCGTACTGCCTCAGCCGCGGCCCGGCTCTGAGCGTTTCCATGTGAACGACCACCGGCTCAAGCTGTTGGCTTCGGGCTACGGCTGGAAGCCGGATTGGTCCGCCATCCGGCGGACTGGCACGACGTCAAATCTCCCATCACTGTCACCCCGGTGCTTGTCATCGGGGGCCATTTCATCGCAAACGCTGCGCCCGCGGGACGATGGGTACCGGCACCAAGTGCCGGTATGACATCTGTGGGATCGGCAGCGCTTTCAATACCCGCGCCCCTACGCCCCTCCATTGTCCCATTCCGCCTGAAGGCGTGGGCTCTACGGATCCCCCCTATCGAGGCCTCTAAACCTGAGACGCTGTCGTGCGAATGGGCACGTCAGACTGGATCTTCAGGCCGGATCTTCGGGGCCTTCACTGACGACGACCAGGACCCGGCTGTCACCGTCCAGACGGAGAACATCGCGGTGGGCGTTGGCGCACAATGCACCAGCCAAGCCGGCGCCGCCGGATGGCGACGTCCGGACACCTGCGTCCGCGATAGCCACCAATCTCGCCGCCACTTCATCGTCAGTGATGGTGGCGAAGTGGTCGGCGTCGCGGGCCAAGCCCTTCAAGGCGATCAGCGACGGGTCCTTGCAGTCGAGACGCCCCATGCTCGACGGCTTTCCGGGGGCGGTGACCGGGCAGCCCGCCCGGATGCTCTCGAAAAGCGCTGCGGCCTCCGTGGGTTCGACGACAACGAAAACCGGCGCATCCCCCCACATCCGGCGGGCCGCGACGGCCATGGCACCCGCCAATCCGCCGACACCGGCCTGCGCAAAAACGTGGGTTGGCGGCCTGGAGAGTTGCTGACCGGCTTCGAGCATGAGTTGGGTGTAACCCTCCATCACGCGCAGCGGAATTTCGGTATATCCCTCCCACGATCCATCGGAGAGAAACCGGCCGCCGGTTCCTTCGGCCTGTTGGCGGGCCGCCTCGACGCTCTGCTCGTAATCGTCGCCCGATCGCACCACCTCGGCTCCTTCGGCACGCAGACGGCGTGCAAAGCTTTCCGACACACCTGCCGACACATGCACGACCGCGGTGGCACCGAACACTTTCGCGCCAGCCGCCACGGACAAGCCGTGATTTCCGGCGCTGGCCGTGACGTAGGTCACGCCTGCGAGCGCGTTCGCCAGATTCGCGGGATCGGCCTTCAAGGCGTCACGCGCAATCACGTAGGCGCCGCCCAGCGCCTTGAAGCTGCCGATCCGCATGCGCTGGCGCTCGTCCTTGGCATGAAGCGCGTCAAGACCCGCCTGCCGCGCCAGTTCCGGCAGTGAAAGCAGCGGTGTCGGCCTGGCCTCCGGGCAGCGGGCCAGCAACGACCTGAAAGTCTCTCCGGCCACCACGGGAAACGGGATGGACGCCGGCAGTGCAGGACCGGCGGACCGGCCACGGTAGGGATTGGCGATGATGTTCATGGACACCGCTCCCTCACGCGAGAACCCGCGTCCAGAATGCCATCATGTCATCGCGGAAGATGTCAGCGTCTCCGGGATTTGAGCCGAGCTTTGCCCCCTTCTTCCCGTAGCCCGCCTTGAGCGAATAGACCATGACGTCGCGATCCACGAGCGCCGGGTCCGGCTTGTCGCTCAAGGGATGGATGAAGGCGCCATCGTCGGCGAGATAGGTGGTCGGCGCTGCTGGCGACACGGAGGCTTCCGGCACATCGACAACGGCGGAGCCTCGATCGAACGAGTGATGGGCGCCGGACACGATACGCCATGACGCCTTGCCGCCGGCCAAACGGATAGCCTGCATGTGACCCTGCACCTGCATGGGGGAACACCACTCGTCACGGTCGCCGATCAGGCTGCGAACCTCTGCTGTTCCCACGCGCGGGTCCAGGAACTGATGGCCGCTCCAGGGATAGGCGCCAAGTACCGCGACCGGGCCGTTTCCGGCGCCCACGACGGCATCCGCCAGGCGACGGGTGGCGGCTGTGAGCACGGCGGCGCCGCCGCGGCTGTGCCCCTGGGTGCCGATGCGGGCCGCGTCGATCTCCGGAAGGGCCGACACGACCTTCCATGCGGCGAGCACATCGTAGGCACTGGCGGCAAACGAGAACTGGGTCTGCCTGGCGACAGTCGACGACACGCCGCGCGCTCCGAAACTGTCGAGAACGAATGCGGCAATGCCGGCATCGGTCAGTGTTGCGGCATGGGTAAGATTGGCAGCGGTGACGCCAAGACTTCCCGGGATGATCATGACGCAGGGCAGCGCGCCCGATGTCCTGCGTTTCGTTGCGTCGGGCAGGAACACCTTCCCGTCGACCGTTATCGTTGGCATCTCGGCAGGCCGGCTGACGGCCTGATGATAGTTGACCGGAGAGGCAGACGGTATGTCCAGATTCCGGCCCTCGATCCCATTATCGAGCGTCACGGTACGATCGCGGAACCTGATTGGAGCCCCATCCGCCATTTGCCTCTCCTCCTGGTCAATCCGTTTGCAGCAATTCGAGAATGATCGGGTGCGCACGTCAAGTGTGATGACGCTGGCAAAGGCCGGCGCCTCCCGACGGTTGTTCGAACAAGGAGCGTCTATTGCCGCAGTCTCGACATGAACGGTCCGATGATATCCGAATGGTCGTCAGTCCAGGCCCGCACCGTGCCGGCCTCGAGCGGGTGCCCCCCCTCAATGGCGCGATAGGGGGCGAGCGCCTCCTCGGACTTGGCAAACAGGGCAATGGTGGACGACGTCTCATCGTAGCCGCCCGAGGCATTGTGGTCCGTTATGAGGATGCCGTGGGCATTGGGGACATGCCTGGCCGTCGCCGCAACGACGGCATCGAGGTCGAGGTAGCGGTTCGAGATATGCAGCACGACGGCACCGCGTTCGCTGGTTTTGGCGAGATACAAGCCCAGCGCCTCCGCCGTCATCAGGTGGATCGGTACAGCATCGGACGTGAAGGCATCGACGATGATCAGGTCGAATGCTCCATCCGGTTCTCGCGCAAGCGTAAGGCGGGCGTCGCCAATGACGATGTCCGGCGGGCTGGGCTGGCAGCTCTGCAGGAACGTGAAGTTGACGGGATCGGAGGCGATCCGGACCATCAGCGGGTCGATCTCGAAGAAGCGCCAGCGTTCCCCCTTCTCCGCGAGACAGGCGAGGGAGCCGGCTCCCAGGCCGATGATGCCGAACCTGGGCGCGCGCGCCGCCATCACCTTGCGGGTGGCGATAACCGACTGGGCCATGGGACTGCCCGGATAATAGTAGGTTCCGGGCGTGGTGTCCGGAGCAGGATTGCCCCACTGATCGCGCATCCGTTGCGCGCCGTGCAGGGTCGTTCCATGCGTGAGGATGTTGAATGCGTCGGACTTGTAGGCGCGATAGACGCCGAAATAGCTCCTCTGGGCATCGGAGCGATGAACGCCTGACGGGAGCAGCAGCACCGTGGCGCACATGGCGACCGCACACGCCAACTGGCGTGCGGGATGGCGCCAGGCCAGAGCGATCGACACGGCGAAAACAAGCGCGAGGACGGCCGTCGCGCCCCACTCCAGAGCAGCGATCCGGACATCGTTGTACGCCGTCAGAAGCCCCCGCAGCCACCATACATTGCGGGGGATCTGGTCCGCGCCGGCCGGCTGCAGGAGATCCAGGAGGTATGGCGTCCACAACAGCGCAAGGATCGACGCGGCAACGATCACCCACAGGCTCAACAGCCCTTCTGTTCTCGACTTTTCCGACCTGAGGGACAGGGCCCCCGGCCGGCACGCGACCGTGAGCGCGAGCAGGATCGGGTATTCGTAGATCTGCGAGAAAATGCGTGGCGCGATCAGTGCCGAGAAAAGCCCGCCGAGCACACCGCCCAGTGACATCAGCAGATAGAACTCGGTGAGGCGGCTGGCGGCCGGGCGCCGCTCATAAAGCGTGCGATGAGCCACCATGGTCGAGGCGAAAAACACGGCAACGCCGGTGGATGCGGTGACGAACCAGCCTTCATGCTCGGTCTGCGAGAGAGCCAGGAGTGCCAGGACGAGCGTTGCGATGTGGACCGCGGACATCATCCGCACGCCCGAAACGGCCAATCGCCTGCCTGCCAGGACACAGGCCAGCGCCACGAGGATGCCCAGGAACGTTGCGCTGCTCATGGTAACCGCCGTTCGCTCGAAGACCTCTGCGGCGAACGCGATGCAGGCGGTGGCGACAAGCGCGATCAGGATGGCCGACGGTACGACGGCAATCGGCGGGTCGCGGAAAACCAGCACGAACGTCAACAGGTAGAGCGCCAGCGGCAACACCCACAGCAGCGGTGCCGAGGCCACGTCCATGGTGATGTGGTTGGTGAAGGCGGTGAGCAGTGCCGAGGGGACGAATGCGAGGCCGATCCACCCCAGCCGCCGGGCCAGGGACGGCGGCGGCGTGGTTATCTGTGTGGCAGGTGCTTCATTGCCCTTGAAGGGGGCTGCATCGGTGACCCTGCGGGCTCCCGCACCGACGGTGCCTGCGATCATGGATGCCGAGCGCGCACGCGACCACAACGACAGACAGATGAACCCGACGAGGACCACGAATCCCACGGTCCACACCCACGTCAACGCGGTGACGCCGAAGGCGGGCTCGAGCACCAGCGGATAGGCCAACAGCACCAGGAGACTGCCGAGGTTGCTGGCGCCATAGAGAAAATAGGGATCGTTGGCATGAGGATGGCGGGAGGCCGCGAACCAGGCCTGCAACAAGGGTGCGTTGGCCGCCACCGCAAAAAAGGGCAATCCGACACCGACGGCAAACAACTTGAGCTGCCACAGGGCCGGATCGCCCACCGGGGGGTCCCCCATGCCGTGCGGCAGGGCAATCGGCAGGAACAGCACTGCCAGAGCGCAGACGGCGAGATGGACGATGCCGGTCCAGGCGACGGGCAACAGGCGGATGAGAAGATGGGCGTAGCAGTAGCCCGCCAGCAGCGCCGCCTGGAAGAACAGCATGGCCACAGCCCACACGGATGGCGCACCACCCAGAATAGGCAGAACCAGCCTGGCGAACATGGGTTGGACGGCGAACAGCAGGCTGGCCGAGAGGAAGGTCGTCACCGTGAAGACGGCCAGCACGCTCCATTGGCTTGCCGGCGGAGACGCGGGCGCAGGCTCAGACCTGGCGGAGGGGCTCGACGCCTCTTCCTTGTCTTCGCTGCCTTCGTCAGGCCCGGAACACGTCTGCATTTCAAATCTCCGCCAGCGAGGAGGCAACCTTTCAAGCATAGCGGGAAATGCGGCAATGCGGGGAACGGAAAGTCGAGGGAAACGGAGGATGCGCGGCTATGTCACCAGCGGACGCCGGGCCTTGCCGTCCCCGTTGGGGCAGCAGACCGGCCGCGCACGATACGCCGCCAATCTGCTGGACTGCTGTATGGATCTGTCGGCAGGACAGCTCCACGCTCAGACCGTGACCGTTTCCCCGACCTTGGGCACCTGAACGTTGTGGCCTTCCATCTCAGCCACGAACTTGGAGGCATCCGGATCAAGCATGCCCGGGAAGGTGCCGTAGTGGGAGGGCAGGATGGCGCTGAACTTGAAGAACTTCTTGCAGGCGAACGCCGCCGCCTTGCCGCCCATGGTGAAGCGGTCTCCGATCGGGACGATGCCGATGTCGGGTTTGTGGAACTCCTGGACCAGCTCCATGCCGGGGAACATATCGGTATCGCCCATATGATAGAGGGTCTTGCCTTCGGCAGCCTTGATCACGATGCCATTGGGATTGCCGAGGTAGACGCCGCCCGACGACGAGGAATGGAGCGCATCGACCAGGGTCAGCGAGAAATCTGCCGAAGCGACGGTGCCGCCCGTGTTCATGGGCTGCAGCTTCTCGGCACCCTTGCTGCCGACGTGAAGGGCCAGTTCGTAGGCCGCGAACAGTTCCGCGCCGGTCTCCTTGCAGATC
>JBKDZY010000469.1:0-6453 GCA_047971765.1 Hyphomicrobiaceae bacterium
AGCCGGTGGCGCGTGATGGCACGAGCCGCTCCACGCCCGGCGGCTTGACACCCAGCGCGCTTTATCCGTGCAAGCCGGGTGGGCCCAATGACTATGTCTACATTTTCTGCAGCCGCGCGAACCCCGAGCATTGGCAGCGCCTGTTGCGGGTCATGGGACGCGAGGACCTGAGCGCAGACCCACGCTATGACACGCAGGACGCCCGCGCGGAACGCGCCGCCGAAGTCGATGCGATCATATCGGAGTGGACACGGCGCCACACCAAGGAGGAAGCCATGCAACTCATTGGCGCCGCGACCGTGCCCGCCGGTGCCGTTTTCGATACGCTCGAATTGATGCAGGACCAGTCGTTCGACCGGCGCGGCATCATGCAGACGGTGGATCATCCAACGACGGGGAAGGTGAAGATGCCCGCATGGCCGGTGCGCTTTGACGGCACACCGCCGAAAGTGAAAGCGTCTCCGACGCTCGGCCAGAACGTCGATGATGTCCTGGAAACCTGGCTCGGCATGAGCGCCGAGGCGCGCCAGGCATTGCGGGAGGAAGGCATCGTCTGATGTTCTGGTTTTCCTCCTGGATTCCAATGTGGCTGCGCAACCTCAGCCACCCATGGGGGGTGGAATTGTGGTCATGCACCGGGTGTGCTACGCGCCGGTTGCGATGATTGGTAGGCCTGCGCCATAGTGTGGGCAGATGAACGTGCGCGGCTTGCCCCGCCTCAGGAACTAGAGAGACCATGGTAACCGACGCCGCCACCAGTCCCGAGCAGCCGGGACGCCGTGCCGAGATACGCACTCTGTCGGCCATCTCGATTGCGCACTGGATCAGCCATTTTCATATCCTGATCCTGCCGCCGCTGTTTCCGTTCCTGAAGGCGCGGCTCGGTGTCGGCTTCGTCGACCTGGGCATTGCCTTGACGGTCTTTGCGGTCGTCTCGGGCCTGACCCAGGCGCCGGTGGGCGCAATGGTCGACCGCTTCGGGGCCAAGCGCATCCTGATTGCCGGACTATGTCTCGGCAGTGCCTCGTTCGTGATGATGGGGCTCACGTTGAGCTATCCGCTGTTGATCGTCTGCGCCGGATTCGCCGGGCTGGCCAACAGTGTCTACCATCCGGCCGATTATTCGCTGCTCTCGGTAGGGGTGGGCGAGCAGCACATGGGCCGGGCCTTCTCCATTCACACGTTCGCGGGCTTCTTCGGCGGGGCGGTCGCGCCGGCCACCATGCTGCTGTTCGTGTCGCACTTGGGCCTGGAGGGCGCGCTGGTCATGGCCGGCGCGCTGGGCTTCGTCGCGGCCTTGGTCGTCTGGCTGGTGCCGATGCGCGAGGCTGGCGAGACGCCGGCCCACGGCGGCCCGAAAATCGCGAAGGGACCGGGGTCCGGCGCCCTGGCCAATGTCCTGACGCCAGCGATCTTGACGCTGACGGTTTTCTACGTGCTGCTCAGCTTGTCGAATGCGGGCCTCCAGTCGTTCACCGTCGTTGCCTTGATGCAGGGCTATGACGTGGCGTTTTCCATGGCCAACGTCGCCCTGACGGCATTCCTGGGCATGAGCGCAATCGGCGTTCTTGTCGGCGGTTTCCTGGCCGATCGCACCCACCGTCATGCGCAGGTGGCGGCGGCCTGTTTCGGCATCAACGCCATCATCGTGCTGGCCATTGCCCTGACCCACCCGCCGCACATGGTGATCGTGGTCGGCTTGACAATCGCAGGGTTGCTCGGTGGCATCATTGCGCCGTCGCGCGACATGCTGGTCCGCAAGGCCGCTCCTCCGGGAGCCGCCGGTCGTGCGTTCGGCATCGTCTCGACCGGCTTCAACATTGGCGGCATCATCGCGCCGCTGCTGTATGGCTTCATCATGGACAGCCACATGCCGCGCTGGGTCTTTGGTGTCTCGGCCATGTTCATGGTGTTGACCGTGCTGCTGGCGCTCATCACGGACCGGCCCCAGTCGAAGACCGCTGTCGCAACCCAGTGAAGGATACCTGATGGATTGGCCGGTTATCGGTGACGACGCCACGTTCGAGGACGCGCAGGAGCAGTTGACGGCGGCGGAACTGGCCGACGGACTGCCGCTGGTCCCGCCGACCAGCGGGCGCCTTGCGGCCATGCTGGCATCCTCGCCGGACCCCGATGCCAGCCTGGGTTTCCTGCCGCCCCTGTTCGGCGAGTTGAGCCACCGCACCATCGCCTACAACTGCGTCCTGGCCGGCTGTCGTCCGGAATATCTGCCGGTCGTCGAGGCGGCCATGCTGGCGTGCCTGGAGCCTGAACTCAACCTGCTGGGACTGATGACGACGACAGGCGCGGCGGCAGTCGCAACCATCGTGCACGGCCCCATCGCGGAGAAACTCGGGCTCAATTCAGGCATCAATTGCCTGGGACCGGGCAATCACGCCAACGCCACGATCGGACGCGCCATCAGTTTGTGTCTGCGCAACATTGGCGGCGCGCGCGAAGGGGCAGGTGACATGGCGACGGCCGGTCAGCCTGGAAAATATACGTTCTGTTTTGCCGAAGGGACCGGCGCAGGCATTCCGCCGCTGCACGTTCGCAGGGGCATTGCGGCCGGACGCGACGCGGTGACCGTGCTTGGCTTGTCGGGAACCGCCGAGGTCCTGCCACTCCGGGACGGCGAAGGGGGCGACGCCGGCGCTGACGCCATCCTCGATGCCTTGGCCATCATCATGGCGGCCTCGACCGCGACCACCGGAGCCGCCCATCAGCCGTCGCCGCCGGAGCAGGTCTTCATCCTGCCACCCGAACTCGAACTGCGTCTTGCCGGGGCGGGATATGACCTCGCCGCCATCCAGGACTATCTGATGAAGGCGGCTGCAAGCCGCGGAGAGACGATCGCCGACGGACCGGACCACATCTGGCCGGTGATCGCGGGGGGGGCGGGCGTCAAAATGGCGTATCTCGCGCTCTGGGGCGGTGGTTCCACCCCGGTCACACGCGCAATATAGCGCTCGGGCCGCGCCTGCGCGGCTACTCGCCAAACAGTGACTTGCTGAACGAGCCGAAAATGCTCTGCGTGCAGCTTCCGTGCGGGCCGTCGTTGCCGGAAAAATCGTCACCCAAAGCCTTGTCCTTCCAGTTGCCGTCCTTGCAGTAGGCATCCTGCTCGGCCTTGGCCTTGGAGGCGCTGGCAACCTTGTTCTTGTCGGGATCGTTCGGCCAGGCCGGATCAGTCGCGGCGGATTCGACAGGAGCTGACGCCACTGTACCCGGCTGCGACAGCTGCTGCCCAGGCGGTGGCAGCACGAGCGGCGCCCGCTCAGGAGCCTTCGGCTCGACTTTCGGCCCAAGTGCGCTGGTCAGTCCCACCGCATCGAAGACCTTGCCTTCGAGCTCGATGCCATCCGGACCGCCACTGCAACCGCCGAGTCCGATTACACCGGCCGCAACAACCAGTTGACAGGCAAGCACCCTGACGGACTTTCGCGCTATCCGCTGCCGTAGATCGATCATCACCGACGTGCTCCCCAATCGCCCTGTCCCCGGGCGGCAACATCGCAAGCCTGCGTTGCTCTTATTCGGCGTTCGCGGCATCATTGCGACTCGGCATGAATGAATCATACAAAAGCCCAATGACCCCTGCAACAATGGCCACATCTGCGATGTTGAACACATACCAGTAGTAGCCAAGGGCGTGTAGCGAAAAGAAGTCCGCGACACCGCCGTAAACGAGACGGTCCACAGCATTGCCCAATGCGCCGCCAATGATCAGGGCGAGCCCAATGGCGAGCACCCGGCTGGTTTGCGGCCTGGAAAGCCAGATCCAGAGCAGCAGTGATACGCCAACCGCGAACACCAGCAGGGGCATCGGTCCGGCATTCCTGAGCCAGCCGTAGGACACGCCCTTGTTGATCACGAAGATGAGATCGAGAAAGGGCGTAACCGTCACGCGGCCCCGTTCCCCGATCTTGAAGATGTGGATCATCCACCATTTGTGGCCCTGATCGAGCAGGAACGTCGCCAGCACCAGCCAGAATCCCATACCGGAATACCGGCCCCACAGGAACGACGCTCGGCTTTGGGGGGCAGACTGGCTCAAGCCGCCCTCCCGTCGATCTCCCGCATGGCCGCGGCATCGCGCGCCGAGAGCTCCGGATAGGCGGGGTCGGAGCCCACATCCATCGTGAAGCGCCACGAGCGCGCACACTTGGTGCCCGCTGCGTGCTGCGATTGGACCGCCACGCCGGGAACGTCAGGCAGTTTGAAGGCCGTGGCGGGCGGCGCGTTGTCGACCGTCAGCCCGATGCCCGATGTGATGGCGATCTCGGCCAGGTCGATGCCGTCGAGCGCATCCAGCAGTGTCTGGTCCGCCAGATAGACGAGCGGCGCCGCCTCGAGGCTCGAACCGATGCGCTTGGCCGCACGCTCGATTTCGAGCGCTCCCGTCACAACCGAGCGGATGCGCTTGACCGTGTCCCACTTGGTATCGAGGGCATCGTCGCGCCAGCCTGCCGGGATTTCCGGGAAAACCTCCAGGTGCACCGAGCGGGTGTCATCATCGCCATACCGCGACAACCAGGCCTCTTCCGTCGTGAATGACAGGATGGGGGCCAGCCACACCGTGACATGGCGGAAGATCTGCTCCACGCACGTCAAGGCCGCAAGCCGTTTCGGGCTCGATGGCGCTTCGCAATAGAGCGCGTCCTTCCTGATGTCGAAGTAGAACGCGGAGAGTTCCGTATTCATGAACTGCGACAGGGCAGAGACCACCCGCTTGTAGTCGTATTCGGCATAGGCTTTCCGCACGATGGCATCAAGCTCCCACAACCGGTGCAGCATCAACCGCTCCAGCTCCGGAAACGCCTTGGCATCCACTGCTCTCTCGACACGGGCCGCAGCGGCCATCCGATAATGCCCCAGTGTGCCGAGCATCCAGCGGAGTGTGTTGCGGATCTTGCGGTAGTTGTCCGAGAAGGTCTTCAGGATCTCCGGCCCGATGCGCAGGTCATCGGCATAGTCGGATGACGCCACCCACAGCCTGAGGATGTCGGCACCGGACTTGGCGATGACATCCTGCGGCGCAGTGACATTGCCGACCGATTTCGACATCTTCTGCCCCTTCTCGTCGAGGCAGAAACCGTGGGTCAGCACCACGTCATAAGGCGCACGCCCGCGCGTTCCAGACGATTCGATCAGCGAGGAATGGAACCAGCCGCGGTGCTGGTCGGACCCCTCGAGGTACATCACCCGGTCGCGCCCGCCATCGACGATGCGCTTGAAGCCGGCAAGCCCCGGAAAGTGCTCGGCATCACCCAGCACGTAGGTATGGGTGGAGCCGGAATCGAACCACACATCGAGAACATCGTTGATCTTCTCGTAGTCGGCGGGATTGTAGTCGGGCTTCAGGAAGCGCGCGCCATCGGCATCGGAGAACCACGCATCGGCGCCTTCTGCGTGCATGGCGTCGTAGATGCGCTGGTTCACCTTGGCGTCGACAAGCACGTCGTGCGTGCCCTTCCTGACGAAAACCGTGATCGGCACGCCCCAGGCGCGCTGGCGCGAGATCACCCAGTCGGGCTTGGCCTCGATCATGCCCGTGATGCGGTTCTCGCCCGAAGCCGGGACCCATTCCGTGTCCCGGATCGACTGCAACGATACCTCGCGCAGCGTTTTCGGAATGGGCGTGTTGTGATTGTCCGTCCGGCCCGCCGCCTCGGCCTTGGCGCGATTTTCGCGGCAGACCGTTTCGAGAAACGGGATCTCCTTGTCCATGTGGATGAACCACTGTGGCGTGTTGCGGAAGATCACCGGCTTCTTCGAGCGCCAGGAGTGCGGATACTGGTGCTTCAGGCGGCCGCGGGCTACCATCATGCCGGCCGCAGCCAGCGCCTTGATCACGGCCTCGTTGGCCTTGCCCTTCTCGCCCTTGTCGGTGATGACACGCTCACCCTCGAAACCGGGAGCATCCTTGGTGTAGGCGCCATTTTCATCAACGGTGTAGGGGATGGCCGGATCAATGCCCAGGCCCTGGAGCTTGCGGGTGGAGGCCATCCAGATGTCGAAGTCCTCGCGGCCATGCCCAGGCGCGGTGTGCACGAAGCCGGTGCCCGCGTCGTCCGTGACATGGTCGCCATCGAACAACGCGACGTCGAATTGATAGCCGCCGAGGCCGGCCTCGCGCAGCGGGTGGGCGCACACGCAATTGGCAAGGTCGTCTCCGGAAACAACGCCGCGCTTCTCGAACGCCTCGACCTTGCCGGCTTTCATGACCTCTTCGGCAAGCTTATCGGCCAGAATGTAGGTCTCACCGACCTTCGCCCAGTTGCCGTCAGGCGCTTTCGTCACTTCGTAGAGGCCGTACTCGATCCTGGAATTGAAGCAGATGGCGCGGTTCCCGGGGA
Source organism: Hyphomicrobiaceae bacterium (assembly GCA_047971765.1). Taxonomy (GTDB): domain Bacteria; phylum Pseudomonadota; class Alphaproteobacteria; order Rhizobiales; family Hyphomicrobiaceae. The sequence continues at coordinate 6,360 of JBKDZY010000469.1, forward strand.
TCGTCCAGGGCGTGGTCGTCCAGATGACGATCTGCGAGCCGGCGATGCCCGGGGCCCCTTTGGTGCCAGCCCTGACCACCGGGAACTTCACCCA
>JBKDZY010000470.1:0-1589 GCA_047971765.1 Hyphomicrobiaceae bacterium
ACGGTACTGCAGCATGACCGACAAGCGGCCATAGTCCGAAGTTCCCGGCTCAGCCACCATGCGCTCCACCACTTCCTTCTGCAGCATGAAATGCATGTCATGAACGCGTTCGGCGAACTGCGCCAGATGAAACAGCAAGGGAGTCGAAATGTTGTAGGGAAGATTACCCACGACATGCAGTTTCTGTCCCGCCGCCTCAGCCAGCGTACCGAAATCGAAGGCCAGCGCATCACCCTCGTGAATCGTCAGTTTTTCCGGAGGATAGTGCTTGCGCAAACGCGCGACGATGTCGCGGTCGATCTCGACGACGTGCAGATGTTCCAGCCGCTGCAGCACCGGATCGGTCAACGCGCCCAGGCCGGGGCCGATCTCGACGACGAGATCCTCGCGCTGCGGCGCCACGGCCCCGACAATCTCGCCGATGACCTGCGCATCGATCAGGAAATTCTGCCCAAAACGCTTGCGCGCAATATGTTTGCTCATGCAACACACCTCGACTCAAGCGTTTCAGTGCAGGCTAACCTGCGCCAGCGGGTTACGCCGGAGCTAAAGCGTTTGCGCGCTATATGCTTGCTCATACCTTGAGCCTCAACCCAACCCGGCGCGGCGAGCCATCTGCTCAGCCTGCTCGACGGCAACAAACAGGCTGCCCGGATCGGCGCTCCCGGTTCCGGCCAGTTCCAGTGCCGTACCGTGATCGACGGAGGTACGGATGATCGGCAGCCCGAGCGTGACATTGATGCCGTTGCCGAAGGTGGCGTATTTCAGCGCGGTCAGTCCCTGATCGTGATACATGGCCAGGACGCAGTCACCACGTGCCAGCATCGGCGGAGTACACAGGGTATCGGCCGGCAACGGACCGATGAGCGTCATGCCCTCGGCACGCAATTTCTCGAGCACGGGGGTACTCACCGTGATTTCCTCGACCCCAAGATAACCGCCCTCCCCGGCATGCGGGTTGAGCCCGGCCACCAGGATACGCGGCCGGGCGAATCCGTATTTGCGCTGCATGTCCGCATGCAGGATGCGCAGCGTCTGCTCCAGGGACACCTGCGTAATCGCCGCAGGCACATCCTTCAACGGCAAGTGCGTCGTCGCCAGGGCCACGCGCAGATCGCCGCCGGCGAGCATCATGACAACGCGTGGTGTATTTGTCTTTTCCGCCAGATATTCGGTATGCCCGGTGAACGGGATCCCGGCATCGTTAATCACGCCCTTATGCACCGGGGCAGTAACCATCGCCGCAAATTCGCCGGACTGGCAGCCCTGCAGGGCGCGGTCAAGCAAACGCAGGACGTAGGCGGAATTGGCCGCATCCAGGGTTCCCGGCCGGGAAGGAACGCCCAGAGGCACATGCAGGATTTCGAGCGTTCCCTTCTCGGGATCGGCATCGGGCATCCAATCGCGCAGCTTGCCCTTGAAGCCCAGTTGCCGCGCCCGCTCGGCCATCAGTTGCCGGTCGGCCAGCACGACCAGACGCGCGGATACCGGCAGGAGAGCCGGCCTCCCGGATGCCTCAACCAAACGCAGGCAGAGTTCCGGGCCGATTCCAGCCGGCTCTCCTGAAGTTACGGCAATGACATTCATGG
>JBKDZY010000471.1:0-11677 GCA_047971765.1 Hyphomicrobiaceae bacterium
CCTGCCTTTACCGACCCCGACTCCCAGGACACGAAAAGTTATCCATTCGCCCACATCGTGTGGCAACCCTTGCGGATCATCTCGGGTCAGGCCTTCGCCTCCATCATTTTTGCGCGCGAAAAACCCTGGACAGAACAGGACGTCAACCTCATTGCCCGCGAAAGCGATGTGTTTGGTGACCGATGGCAGGCGCTATATGGCAAACGGGTCCTGAGGGCTCCACATCCAATGAGCTGGTCGCGCCGCCTCCTGATTGCGGCCGCTGTCGTCACCCTGGCTTTCGCTCCAGTCCCCATGACGACGCTCGCGCCAGTCGAGATTGTCGCGAAATCACCCCAACGCGTGACCGCCCCCATCGACGGCATCATCAAGGACATCAAGGTCGAACCCAACGATCCGGTGCACATCGGCCAGGTCATCCTGAACTTCGACGAGACGACCGCCAGCAACCGCCTGGAGATTGCCGAACACGAACTACTGCTCGCCCGGGCCAAGCTGGAGACGACCCGCCAGGCCGCATTCCAGGATGAGAAGGCGCGTCGTGAACTCAGCGCAACCGAGGCCGAATTCAACCTCAAGAAGTCCGAGCGCGACTACGCGGCCGAACTGCTTGCCAAGTCGTTCATCATCGCGAAGCGCGACGGCATCCTGGTCTACGAAAGCAAGGATCAATGGATCGGCAAGCCCGTCCGGACAGGCGAACGGATCATGCAGATCGTTCGCCCCAACATGGTCATGGCCAAGATCGAGCTTCCTGTCGCGGATTCGATCGTGCTCGGCAAACGCACCCAGGCGCGGCTGTTTCTTGATGCCGATCCGCTCACATCGGTGCACGCCACGCTCGTCAACGAAGCCTATCAGGCAGAACCCAACAGCACGCGCCAGCTTGTGTTCCGCCTGCTTGCCGATATCGACATCAATGGCCAGGCCCCGCGCATCGGATCACGCGGCACCGCCCAGCTGCGCGGCGAGAACGTGCCGCTCATCTTCTTCCTGCTGCATCGCCCCCTGTCTGTCGTGCGCCAACACCTCGGCATCTGAAAATGTTGCCCGCCCCGTCTTCCCCCCAGACCCCACCGCTTCCCGAGCTGCGTCAGGACTTGCAGCTCTATCGCGCGCTCGGGTCACAGGGAAAGCAGAGCTGGCTCATCTACGATCCGATCCGGCACCGCTATTTCCATATCTCACAGCGCGCATTCAGGTTGATGTCGATCTGGCGTCCGGAGCCCGCCCCGGCCTTCATGGCATACGCGTCCGAGGTCATGGGGTCGCCCGTCACGCTCGACGAGATCACCGAACTGGCAACCTTCATCTTCTCATCCAGCCTTTCTCTCAATCCGCCAGGTGGGGATGCCGCGTCCTATGCGAAACAGGAGAAGGCGACCAACCCATCATTGTTCTGGAAGATCCTGCACAACTATTTGTTCTTCCGGATTCCCCTCGTCCGCCCGGAGAAGTTTCTCGAGGCAGCACTTCCGCTGGTCTCGGTATTCTTCACCTTTGGCGCCCTGTATGCGATCGCCGCCATATCCCTTGCCGGCCTCTATTTCGCGTCCCGTCAGTGGGAGCAGTTTCTCGCCACCTTTCTGGACTTCCTGTCCCTGGAAGGTGCACTTGCCTATGGCGTGACGCTGTTCTTCATCAAGATCCTGCACGAACTGGGTCACGCCTACACAGCCACGCGTCTCGGTGTGCGCGTCAACACCATGGGCGTGGCGTTCATCGTCATGATGCCGGTCCTGTATACCGATGTGACGGATTCCTGGCGCCTGAGACGGCGGCGGGAGAAGCTGGCAATCGACGCCGCAGGCATGATCGTCGAGCTGTCGCTGGCGGGCATGGCGTTACTTCTGTGGGCCTTCCTGCCCGATGGTCCCGTGCGGTCGGCAGCCTATCTGACGGCGGCAGTCAGCCTGTTCATGGGACTGGCCATCAACCTGAATCCGCTCATGCGGTTCGACGGGTATTACCTGCTGGCCGACGCCCTCAACATTCCCAATCTTCTGGGACGCTCCACCCGGATGGGACGATGGTTCCTGCGCGAGCGGTTGTTCAGGCTGCGCAGGCCGCCACCCGAGCGCGCCTCCCGGCGCAAGAAGCTGTTTCTCGTCTGCTATGCAGGCGCCATGTTCGTCTACCGGCAGTTTCTGTTCATAGGCATTGCCCTTGCCGTCTACCACATGGCGTTCAAGGCCCTTGGCGTCATCCTGTTCATGGTCGAGATCGGCTGGTTCGTGATCTTGCCCATCCTGAGAGAACTGAAGGAATGGTGGCACATGAAAGGACGCATCCTATCCACCCGCCGCACGCGCATCACTGCCGCCCTTCTGGCCATCGCCCTCATGCTGTTTTTCCTTCCCTGGAGAAGCTCGATAACCATGCAGGCCGTGGTGGTGTCTGAACCCGAGTTCGTCTTCTTCACACCAAGGCCCGCGCGCATCCAGAAGCTGGACCTGGAAGACGGCGCCGCCATTCGAAAGGGCAGCGTATTGATGATCCTCGACTCTGCCGAACTCGATCACGAGGTACGCCAGGCACAGCTTGAAACCGAGCAGACGAGACGGGTCCTGGATCGCATCGCCGGTGACAAGGTTGCGTTGGCGGAACTTCCGATCCTCAAGGAAAGGCTCGCCCGCAACGAGGAAAAGCTGGCTGGACTGGAACGCGAGCGCCAGAGGCTTGTCATTCGCGCACCATTCGATGGGCTCCTCCGCGATGTCGATGTCGACCTCAGGGTCGGCAACTGGCTCGACGATCGCTCGGCCATTGCACGTCTGGTCGCCGCCAGTCCTCCGATGGCACGCGGCTATATCGACGAGGACCAGTACTGGCGCATCTCTCCTGGTGATGCCGCAACCTTCATACCCGAGGATTTCATGCTTCCGAAACTTCAGGGCAAGGTCGGCGAGATCGCCCGGGTCGGAAGCGACGTCATCGAGCTGCCCTATCTGGCCTCCGTCTATGGTGGCAATATCCCGACCGACCAGTCACCGGACGGCAGGATCATCCCGCGCAAGGGTTGGCACTTGATCCGTGTGACGCTCCAGGGTGAAAGGGTCAGGCGCGTGATGCGCGGCACCCTTCACATCAGCGGCCTCAGGGAAAGCATGGCATCAGCCACATGGCGGCAGATCCTGCGTGTCCTGGTCCGCGAGTCGAGCACCTAGACCAATGCCATGAGAGTTGAGCCGGGTCATGCTGGTCCCTCTCGTTACAGGCGTCGGCGCAGGTAGTCCTGCAACACAATGGCGTTGTTGTGCGCCTCATCTTTCGACGCATAAAGCAGCGTGATGACACCTTCACACGCATATCCGGTCAGTTCCCGGACCAGATCGTCATGGGCGGCGAGCTCTGCCTGATAGCGCGTGCCGAACTCCTGCCAGTGATCGGTATGGTCGTGGAACCAATGCCGCAAGTCGTTGCTCGGCGCGATCTCTTTGCACCAGAGAAACAGCCGGGCGCGATCCTTCGCCAGACCACGCGGCCACAGACGATCGACCAGTATCCTCTTGCCGTCCGACGCACGCGCTGCATCATAGACCCGTTTGACCCGGATGCGATCGGCAGGACCGTTGGGCACAGTTGATCTAGTGGACATCGCCTGTCTCGCTTTCTGCATCTCGCCGATCGACAAATTCCCTGATCGGCTTGAAGAATTGCAATTCAGACATGGCGTGTGCCTTTCGTTTCGAATTGCGGAAACAGGATCTCGTTCTCCAGTTGGATATGCGCCGCGAGGTCGTCAAGGAATTCACCGACTCCGGCATAGAGTCGGGTCCAGCTTCGGCAGGCACCCTCCGGCAATGTCAGTCCGTTCGTCAATTGCCGAACCCGTGACACCTCTGCCTCGTGGTCGTCGTGATCCGCACGCATTGCCGCGATCGGCGTGTCCAGTCCGCTCTTCCCGTTGCGAATGGCAGGAAACAGGATCAGCTCTTCCTTCTTCATGTGCACCTCCAGCTCCCCGATCAAGCGGCGCAGCAGCTCCGCGAGACCAGCGGGCACCTGCGCCTGGCTCGCATGGACAGTTTCCACCTTTTCCGACAGCGCCGCCAGTTCAGGCAACTGGACGCGGTGTTTTGCATGATACTCCGCCTCGATGTAGCGGGTGAGGCTGGCCGGGTCTTGCGGGGGTGTCGGTTTTCTCATGTCGGCATCCTTTGCAGGGTTCGTGACAAACTGGTTCCCGGGCCCGGTGGGCGACATAAAGTCTCCACGGAATTGAACTCGCGCCAAATGATGTATACATAAAATATGTATTGATAATACCACTAACAAGAATTCAGAACGACATGACCCTCACTTCCTTCATCGATTTCCGGGCGCAACCGTTGATGCGGGTGGCGAGCAACCCCGGCAGGGCCTTCTCGACCGCGGATCTTCCCGACAAATCCAGGCTTTCCCGCAATCACCAGACAAAGATCAAGCAGCAGCTTGTCCAATGTCACATCATTGAGACCCGGCGAGAGGCGCATGGCGGAGCGGCCCTGCGACACCCCTCTTCCAGCAGCGGCCTTGCTGACATCGTGCGTGTCGGCGCGACTGGAGGAGACCGCACACGGGACGTCCGGTGTCGGCTGAAGTCCCTACTTCATCAGACGAGCCGACGGTTCATCGGCAAATCTCGACAGATCGGCGCGTCCCGATATGGCTCGTCCTGCACGGACGGCAGCACGACGCAGAGAGGCCGGACAAGATGACTGCAACGCTTACGATTTCAGAACGCCGGATCGGCCTGATACTATCAATCCTCCTGACCTTGCTGGGCCTGGTCATGGCAGCGGCGGCGCGCCCGGGGGTCATGCCCATACATGGGATCATGGCGGCGGCACTCGGAATTGGCCTGATTCTGATGCTCGGCGGATCGCTGTTCGATCCCGAGCCTCCGGCTGGACACTTGCACCGCTACTACGATGCACCAATCCGCTTTGGAATTGCCGCAACATTGGTCTGGGCGATCATCGCCATGGCAGTCGGCGTCTGGGTGGCAGCCCTGCTGTACTGGCCGGAAGGAACGCCAGCCCTGCCATGGACCAGTTTCGGCCGGCTCAGGCCCGTTCATACCACTGGCATCATCTTCGGCTTCGGCGGCAACGCGCTGATTGCAACCTCGTTCTATGTTGTTCAGCGCACCTCCCGGGCGAAACTGGCGGACCGTGTCAGCCCGTGGTTCGTACTCATCGGCTACAATCTCTTCTGTGCCTGGGCTGTAACCGGCTACATCATGGGCAGCACCCAGTCGAAGGAATATGCCGAGGCGCCCTGGTACGCCGATATCCTTCTGGTCGTCGTCTGGGTCACCTACTTCGTGCTCTACATGCGCACGCTGGCCAGGCGCAACGAACCACACATCTACGTCGCCAACTGGTATTATCTGGCCTTCATCCTCGTTGTGGCGGTGCTCCATATCGTCAACAACATTGCCCTGCCGATCGGCCTCGGCTCCGACATCAGCTTCCCGGTCTGGGGCGGGGTGCAGGATGCGATGGTGCAATGGTGGTATGGCCACAACGCAGTCGCGTTCTTCCTCACCGCCGGTTTCCTCGGCATGCTCTACTACTTCCTGCCGGTGCGCTCGGGCCGACCGATCTGGTCCTACCGCATTTCCATCGTTGCCTTCTGGGGCATCGTCTTCTTCTATATCTGGGTCGGCTCTCATCACCTGCATTACACCGCGCTGCCCTATTGGGCGCAGACGCTCGGAATGTCGTTCTCGATCATGCTGCTGGTGCCCTCATGGGCATCAGCCGGCAATGCCATCGCCACCCTGAATGGCGCCTGGCACAAGGTGCGCGATGACGCCACGTTGCGATTCATGTTCGTTGCGGCCGTTTTCTACGGCATGTCGACCTTCGAGGGCTCGTTCCTCGCCATCAGGCCGGTCAATTCACTCAGCCATTATACCGACTGGACCGTGGGACACGTTCATTCCGGCACGCTCGGCTGGGTCGCAATGATCATCTTCGGCGCCATTTATACCCTCGTGCCAAACCTCTATGGCCGCCGGACCATGGCTTCGCCACGCGCCATCGAATGGCATTTCTGGCTCGCTGTCTCGGGCACGCTCATCTACGTGATCGCCATGTGGAATGCCGGCATCACGCAAGGCTTGATGTGGCGCACCTACGACGCCAATGGCTCGCTCAGTTACAGCTTCCTACAATCGGTCGAGGCCATGGCTCCCTACTACCTGTTGCGCACCATCGGCGGCGCATTGTTTCTCACCGGCGCGGTAATCTGCGCCTTCAATTGCCTTGCCACCATGCGCGCCGCTTCCAACAATGCCGAAGCGACGGACCGCCCGCTGGCAGACATGCAGCCAGCGGAGTAGTCGCCATGATCCCATTCCAGAAACTGCATTACAATCTCGAGAAGGTTTCCATCGGGCTCGTCATCGGCATCATTATCGCCGCATCCATTGGCGGCCTCGTCGAAATCGTCCCCCTGTTCACGATCCAGGAAACGGTGCGCGTTCCCAAGGATCTGCGCCCGCTCACCCCGCTCGAACTGGCCGGCCGCCAAATCTTCATCCGCGAAGGCTGCTACGCCTGCCACAGCCAGATGATCCGCAGCCTGGCTGATGAAATCGACCGGTATGGGCCATACTCCCTGGCCGCCGAAAGTGCCTATGATCATCCGATGCTCTGGGGTTCAAAGCGCACCGGTCCGGATCTGGCCCGCGTCGGGCGAAAATACTCGGACGCCTGGCACGTCAAGCATCTGGTCGAACCGCGCAGCGTCGTGCCGGCCTCGATCATGCCAGTCTACCCATGGCTGATGCGACCGCTCGATACCAGCAATATCGTTGACGAGGTTTCAGCGCTGGCCCGGCTCGGTGTGCCCTATGACAAGGCGAAGCTTGAGAACGTCAAGCGCGATCTGCTGGTCCAGAGCCAACCGGACGGCCGCAATGCCCGTGCCCTTAAAAAGCGTTATGGCCGGCACATTGCCGTCCGCGCTTTTGATGGCGATCCGGACAAGTTGACCGAGATGGACGCCATCGTTGCGTACCTGCAGTCGCTCGGCACCCAGACCGAGGCACCCTACAAGATTCGTTCGGAGAGACCGCAATGAGCCACGAAACATATGTGTTCATCGCCAAGACCTTCGGCCTGTTGTGGATGATGGGATTCTTCATCATTGTTCTCATCCAGACCTTCCGCCCCAGCAAGCGCGCGGCCTATGACCGGGTTGCCCGTTCCGTCCTTCAGGATATGGACCGGGAGGCGGATTGATGAGCACGCATCACAAATCGCAGAACTATCCCGATGATGTGGACTTCAAGGACGGCACCCAGGAAGTCGATCCCGTGACCGGCTACGACACTACCGGCCATGTCTGGAACGGCATCCGTGAACTCAACACGCCGTTTCCCCGCATCGTGCTCTTCTTTCTCGCTGTTGCCTTCATCATTTCCGTGGCCATGTGGGTTTTGCTGCCGGCCTGGCCAGTGGGCGACCATTATACCCGTGGCATCCTCGCCGCCAGCCAGGAAACCGAGGCCGTCGACGGCTTTCTGGAACTCGAGAAGATCCGGCACCCCTGGCTCGCCCGCTTTGATGGCAAGCCGGATTTTGCCGCGATTACGGCCGACAAGGCTTTGCTTGCCGAGGCCATGCCCGCCGCCCAGCGGCTGTTCAAGGACAATTGCGCCGCCTGCCATGGCGAGCGCGGTACCGGTGGACCAGGCTTTCCCGACCTCGCCGATACCTATTGGCTGTGGGGTGGAGATCCGGCCACCATCGCCGAGACCATAAGGGTCGGCATCAACCGCACGGATGACGATACCCGCATCTCGCAGATGCCAGCCGTCGATTCGCTTTCCCTGTCCGATCGCGAAAACCTTGTCGACTATGTCATCGCCCTGCCTGACGGCAAGGCCGACGCCAGTATGCCGGGTGCGGCCCTGTTTTCCGACAATTGCAAGTCCTGCCACGGTGACAAGGGCGTGGGCGGCCTCAAGATCGGCGCCCCATCTCTGGTCGATCACTCGGTGATCTATGGCCAGGACCGCCAGACGGTATCGACGACGCTGGCCCATGGCCGCCAGGGCGTCATGCCCACATGGGGCTACCGCTTCTCGACAGCCGAGATCAATCTGCTTGCCGTCTATGTTGCGCAATTGGCGCAAGCCGACAAACAGGCCCAGGTTCAAAAACAGGCCAAGACGCGATGAGCCCGACCACCCAGAAATATCTTGCCATCATCGGCGCCATCATCGGCGTTGCCGTGTTCATCGCCGCCAATACACACCTGCTGATCGTGGCCATCAATTCACAACCAGCCTGCTCTTTGGCCGATACACCGCATTTGCCGGCCAAGCGCGCCTGCTGAAAAGGAGACAGGGATGCTGGAACCACTTCCAACCCTTCGCAGTCCGGACCGCCCGGTGTCACCCTATGCGCGCAACCTGCCGGCATCCATCGCCTTCGACTGGCTGGCAGGCGGCTGGCGCGATGTGCGCATGGCCCCATCGTCCAGCCTTGCCTACGGCTTGTTCCTGACCCTCATGTCCTACGTCGTCCTGTGGGCTCTTTATAAAAGCCATCTCCTGTATCTCGCGTTGCCCGCGATTTCGGGCTTCCTCATCGTCGGACCGTTCCTGGCCATCGGGCTTTACGAGCGCAGCCGCCGCCAGGCGCAGGGAGAACGATCCTCCTTGTCGGACATGCTGGTTTTCCGGCCCGCCTCGGGTGGACAACTCGCCTATGCGGGATTGCTGCTTGGTCTTCTGATCCTGTTCTGGCTCAGGGCAGCGGACCTGCTTTACGCGCTGTTTTTCGGTCTCCGGCCGTTCCCAGGTGCAGTGGACGCGCTCACCGACGCTTTCACCACACCACGCGGCTGGTCTCTGATCGTGACAGGTTCGCTGGTGGGGGGGCTATTCGCAGCTTTCGCCTTCGCCATCAGCGTGTTCTCCATTCCCATGCTGGTATCTCGTAAGACCGACGCACTGAGCGCATTGGGTATCAGCTTTGCCATGACGGTTCAGAACCTGCGTCCCATGCTGGTCTGGGGAATCATCGTTGCATGTGGACTGGCGCTCTCCGCCGTGACCGGCCTTGTCGGATTGATCATCATATTCCCGGTTCTCGGCTGCGGCACCTGGCATGCCTATCAGGCGATCGCGAACGACAGGCAGTGAACACGGGACTTGGCGTTGCCGGGCTCAAATGGGAGCAGGCCGGAACATCAACGGGACAGGACTTGGAAACATGTCCTCGATAAAGACGCTGAACTCAGCCCGGTCATTGAAAAGATGGAGCGGGCGATCGGGATCGAACCGACGACATTCAGCTTGGGAAGCTGACGTTCTACCACTGAACTACGCCCGCGAAGATGCACCACACTTAGCGCCCCAATCGGAACCCCGCAAGGGGATGCCTGACCTATAGTGTCCGATTGAGCTGGAAGCGCTCTGGCCGCGACTGCGCCTCAGGCCGCGGGCGCCACATCCACTGAGGACCAAGCCTTCAGCCCGGCGCGGTCCGTGAGCGAAAACAACCTGGACCGATAGGCCTTGCCGGAATTGGTCCAGCAGAAGACCTATTCGAACAACTTGAGTTGCATTCGCTCCTCATCGGCAGCGACACGGGGGATGCGCTTGTAGCCGAAGCCTGTCCGCTCCACGCAATCGGGATGGCGATCCCGGAACACACGCTCGGCCTTGCGCCGCGAGCCCGGAAACCGCTCTCCCCACCAGATTTCGTACAAACGCTTCGCATGGCAGTTGTAGCGCTCGGCCAGATGCTTCGGCCGCACCCGGAGCCAGCGCGCGATCCAGATCTCGATGGCATCCTTTTCGGTCAGAACCCCGGATGCTCTGCACTCGTCCTTGCCGTCACACCACATCTGCAACATTACAACGCTTGACCTTGATTCCGGTTTCGTTCCAAAGATGTCCATAAAATCGAGCAATCTCAAGGCCAAACTGACGCGGCGACAGCGACTCCGCGCTTTTCGGTCCGCATCCAATGGGCAACCGATGATCCTGTTCCCCGCCATCGACCTGAAAGACGGCCAGTGCGTTCGCCTCAAGCTTGGTGAAATGGACCAGGCCACGGTCTTCAATGACGATCCTGCCGCGCAGGCAAAAACCTTTGAGGACCAGGGCTTTGAATATCTGCATATCGTTGACCTGAACGGCGCCTTCGCCGGCAAACCGGTCAATGGCACCGCTGTCGAGGCCATCCTGAAGGCCGTGACGATGCCGGTGCAGCTTGGCGGGGGCATCAGGGACCTGGCAACCATCGAGAATTGGCTGACGCAGGGCGTCAGGCGGGTGATCCTGGGAACGGTTGCCGTTCGTGACCCCGCCCTGGTGAAAAGCGCCGCCAAGGCTTTTCCCGGCCGCATTGCCGTTGGCATCGACGCCAAGGCCGGCCGCGTTGCCGTGGAGGGCTGGGCGGAATCCTCTGAATTGACCGCCGCCGAACTGGCGCGCCGCTTCGAGGACGCCGGTGTCGCCGCCATCATCTATACCGACATCGAACGCGATGGCATCCTGAAAGGCCTCAACCTGCCGGCAACGGCGAGTCTGGCCGACGCGACGTCGATCCCCATCATCGCGTCGGGTGGCTTGGCGTCAATCGAGGACATCAGGGAACTTTTGCAGCCGCGGCACGCAAAGCTGGAAGGCGCCATAACGGGCCGCGCACTCTATGACGGCAGGCTTGATCCGGCTGCAGCACTTGCACTCATCGCGCAATCGCGAGCAGCCGGCAAACAGTAGAGGTGAGATCGGACATCAGCAACCTGGCGCGACGGATCGGACAGCCGGTCGACAGCTCCGTCAGCCGTTGATTTCCCAGCTTCCATCCATGAGACGGCAGGCGACGGTTGAGGTCCTGCGCGAATAACTACCCGCTGACAGCGTGACCTTCAGGGCGCGGCAGACACGGCCGCCACGATCCTTGAAGGATCTGGTTGGCTGCACGACACCCGACACCCGGCCGCTCGAGCGGTACCAGACGTAGCTCGAACCATCGCCGACCTGGGTGAGCGCCACCTGAACGGCCTCCAGCGCGGCCGCCTCGTCATTGTAATCGAAATAGGGGCGGATGACGGTTGTCGGCGCGAACCTGAAAAAGTTCCGTGAATGCGCCGGATTGCGTCCCATGGCGCCCTGGCCCAGGCGACCGTCTGCCGCCTCCAGTCTGCCCTCCGCCAAGGCGGTTGCAGCACCCGCCGCAAGGGCGAAACTGCCAATGGCTAGGCCAACAACGGCCCGTTGCGCAAAAATCCTGACCCTGGACCCTTCAAAACGATCACGCATGCAAGACTCGACACGACAGAGACGACAGAACTATGCGATCCTTGACTGAGAACCGTAATCGGCGAGTGTGACCATAACAGGTTAAGGCCACGTTTACGATCAAGGCAACTGTCGGGCGCCACCTTCGTTAGCGCCACAAGGAAGTTCGATGAGCAACGATACCAGCACCCACGCCCCCGACTCCTCGGCTGCGGAAGATTTCGTCAACACCGAGGATCCGTTCCTCAAGTTCGAGCAATGGCTCGCCGAAGCAGCCAAGACCGAGCTTAACGATCCCAACGCCATGGCCCTGTCCACCGTCGACAGCGATGGCCTGCCCAACGTCCGCATGGTCCTGCTGAAGGGCGTCGACGGGCCGGACGCGGGCACCGACCGGGGGTTTGTAGTCTACACCAACCTGGA
>JBKDZY010000472.1:0-2845 GCA_047971765.1 Hyphomicrobiaceae bacterium
GAGCAGGATGACATGCACCCACCACGGTACGCCAAACTTGAACTCGGCAATCATGGCGATGCCCATGGCGATAAAGCCGACGATGAAGATGGCGAACACCTGCGGACCGTCGCCGGTATCGACAAACTTATAGTCGAGCCCGCAGTTGGTGCACTTGTCGCGCATATTGAGGATGTTGACGAACAACGGGCTCTTGCCGCAGCGCGGACAGCACCCTTTGATGCTGACGGCCATTACGGACGGCTGCTGGTAGGGCTCTGTCATGGGTTGCTCCGATCATGCGCGTTTGTTTGTTCTGGAAACAAAACAGGCCGTCGCTTTATGCCGCGAACAGCACCCAAAACACAAGAGGCGGCCCAAAGGGCCACCTCTTTCGTTTTTCTGATGACCGACTGTTGTCAGTGACCGGCAACCGCCTCAGCACCGCTGCCACCGCCCCAGACATAGACGCAGGCGAACAGGAAGAGCCAGACGACGTCAACGAAGTGCCAATACCAGGCGGCGGCTTCGAAGCCGAAGTGCTGTTGCGGTGTAAAGGCACCGCGAAGCGCACGGATCAGGCAGACAAGCAGGAAGATGGTGCCAATGATAACGTGGGCACCGTGAAAGCCGGTGGCCATGAAGAACGTCGCGCCGTAGCCGTGACCCTGATAGGTGAATGCGGCGTGACCGTATTCAAAGGCCTGACAGGCGGTGAAGGTGGCGCCGAGGATGACCGTCAAGAGAAGGCCGAGGACGAGACCGCGACGATCGTTCTTGAGCAGCGAATGGTGCGCCCAGGTGCAGGTGACACCTGACGTCAACAGGATGAGCGTGTTGACGAGCGGCAGCTCCCACGCATCAAAGGTATGCAGGAACTTGCCGGGGAAGGCGGCTGGCGTCGTTTCGACCGGAACCGGCGGCCATACGCCACCATAGAGATGATCGCGCGAGACCATGCCGATTTTCTGAGCGGCATTGTTCAAAAGGGCATGCACATCGCCCGGGTAGAAGGCGTTATCGAAATAGGCCCAGAACCAGGCGACGAAGAACATGACCTCTGAGGCGATGAACAGGATCATGCCGTAGCGCAAGTGAAGCTGGACAACCGGTGTGTGATCGCCGGCGTTGGCTTCACGAATGATATCGAGCCACCACAGACCGGCAGTCAGCGTCAACAAGGCAAAACCGGCAAGAAAGACCCATGGACCGGTGAGACCGAAAACACCGGCACCGTCGACGTGGGTGCGCATCCAGACGATGCCGCCGAAGGTGATGGCGAATGCGCAAATCGAGGCCAAGAGGGGCCACGGACTGGGGTTCACCAGGTGGTAATCGTGATGCTTTTGATGTCCTGCCATTTCTGTCTCCGTTGCCCTTGTTTTTTCCGGCCTGTTTGTTTCTGGCCTATTTGTTGCCAGCCCATTTTTTGACTTGCTGGGTATATCGATTTCAAGTGGTTGTCATTGCCTTTGCGGGAGCGGCTACTGGATGCTTGAGCCGTTGTCCTTCGGGGCGGTTGCGGTTTTGTCGGTCTTTGACTTGCTACTCGTTGTCTCGTCTTTGACGGGGTAAAATACATAACTCAAGGTGATGTCGGTCAGGTGCCTGGTGTCGGGATCGTCGAGCATCTTGGGATCGACGAAGAATGTCACCGGCATTTCTGCGGTTTGACCCGGCTTCAGGGTTTGACGGGTAAAGCAGAAGCACTGGATCTTGCTGAAATACGGGCCCATCTGCTCGGGAGCGATGTTGAACCCGGCGGTGCCGGTGATGGTGTGATCGGAAAGATTGGTGGCGCGAAAGATAGCGAGCGAACTCTTGCCCAGCTTGACATCCATCTTTTCCTGAACGGGCTCGAATTTCCACGGCAAACCACGAGAGACATTGCCATCGAAGCGGACAGTGATGAGGCGATCAACGACGTGATCGGGCGCGACGTTGGCGCGCTGCGTGGTGCCGCCGTAGCCCGTGACCTTGCAGAACAGCGTGTAAAGAGTGGGCGAATAGGCGGTAATGCCGGCCATGACAGAGAGCATTCCCAAACAGATCGCGACTGTAATTTTCTGTTTTGACACGTCAGCCTACCTTGCCTGAAAGCGCATCGCCGAAACGGACGAGCGTCGCACAGTAAAACAGCACCACCAGCGCCGCCAGCATCAGCGCGATGGCGATCGAACGCCGGCGCACGGTGCGGGCCGCGGCTTCGGCGTCGTCTTTATTGGTGCCGGTATTGGTCACTGTCTCAGTCATTCTTTTCCTTCGACTTCACCTCAGGCGAGAAAACG
Source organism: Hyphomicrobiaceae bacterium (assembly GCA_047971765.1). Classification (GTDB taxonomy): domain Bacteria; phylum Pseudomonadota; class Alphaproteobacteria; order Rhizobiales; family Hyphomicrobiaceae. The sequence goes on from JBKDZY010000472.1 coordinate 2,268, forward strand.
CATGCCGACCGCTTCAACCATCAACACTGCAAAGAGCAGGTAGAGGTAGAGGATCGAAAACCAGAAGAGTTGTTTGGCTGCCTTGTCAGCCTCGCGACCCTCGGTCGTGCGGTAAACCTTGACGGCGAGGGAAAGGAAGACGGCGCCGAGTATGCTCGCCGTTGCAAGATAGGCGAGGCCACCGAGACCAACGAAGTAGGGGGCGATCGCAACCGGCACCAGAACCAGCGAATAGAACAGGATCTGGCGGCGTGTTTCCGCCAAGCCTGAAACCACCGGCAACATGGGAACACCGACCCGCTCATAGTCGCGGCAACGATAAAGAGCCAGCGCCCAGAAATGCGGTGGTGTCCAGAGGAAGATGATGAGGAACAGCAGGATCGACTGAATAGACACGTCACCCGTGACAGCGGCCCAGCCAATCATGGGTGGGAAGGCGCCCGCGGCCCCGCCGATGACGATGTTGTACGGCGTCCGCCGCTTCAACCACATGGTGTAGATAAAAAGATAGAAGGCGATGGTAAGGGCGAGGAGCACACCGGCGGCCCAATTGACGCAATCACCGAGCGTGACCACCG
>JBKDZY010000473.1:0-7356 GCA_047971765.1 Hyphomicrobiaceae bacterium
GCGCCGCTTCTGACATGGCCGCCGAGAACCAGGGCCACACCGGCCCGATCCTGACAATCGAGAACCTGTCCGTCACCCTGCCGAAAAGCGGAGACCGGCCCTACGCCATCGAGAATGCGTCGTTCGAGGTGGGCCGCGGCGAGATCGTCTGCGTCGTCGGCGAATCGGGCTCCGGCAAGTCGGTCACGGCGCAGGCCATCATGGGTCTGCTTCCGAAGGGACAACTCACCCTGACAAATGGTTCCATCAAGCTCCAGGGCGAGGAACTGACGAGCCTTTCGCAGGTCGAATTGCGCAAACGTCGCGGCGCCCGCATGTCCATGATCTTCCAGGAGCCGATGACCGCACTCAATCCAGTCGAACGGGTCGGCACCCAGATCGGCGAAGTGCTGGAGATCCACACCAGCCTGTCGGCAGCCGAGCGTCGCGCGCGCGTCATGGAGGTGATGGAACTGGTGAGCCTGCCCGACGTGCCCAAGCTCGTCGACAGTTTCCCGCACCAGCTTTCCGGCGGCCAGCGCCAGCGCGTCATGATCGCCGCCGCCCTCGTCCTCGATCCGGTCCTGCTGATTGCCGACGAGCCGACAACCGCGCTGGACGTCACCACGCAGGCCCAGATCCTGAAGCTCGTTGCCGAACTCCAGGCGCGCCATGGCACCGGCGTGCTGTTCATCACGCACGACTTCGGCGTGGTCGCCGAAATCACCCACCGTGTCGTCGTCATGCAGGGTGGCCGCGTGGTCGAGACCGGAACACGCGACGAGGTGCTCTTCAATCCGCGCGAAGACTATACGCGCATGTTGATCTCATCCGTACCCAGCCTCGAACCACCCAGGCGCAGCCCCAAGTCGAGCCCGGTCGCGCTCTCGACCGACAAGCTGTGCAAGACCTACCAGTCAGCAGGCTTCCTGTTCAGCAGCGGACGAACCGTGAAGGCCGCCGACCAGATCTCGATCGACGTGCGCCGCGGCGAAACGGTTGGCATCGTCGGCGAGTCGGGATCCGGCAAGACGACCGTTGCACGCTGCATTGCCCGTCTGATCGAACCGACATCCGGCGCGATCCGCATCGGCGACCTCGACATCGCCCGGATGCCCGAGAGGCAGCTGCGCCCCCTTCGCAAGTCGGTGCAGATCGTCTTCCCGGATCCCAACCGCTCCCGCAACCCACGTCGCTCCGTTGGCGCGTCGATCATCGAGGGACCGGTGAACTACGGCGAGCAGTACGATGCGGCCATGGCGAACGCGCGCAGCCTGATGGAACTCGTCGGCCTGTCGCCGGATGCGCTGGATCGCTATCCGCACCAGTTCTCCGGTGGCCAGCGCCAGCGCATCGCCATCGCCCGCGCGCTGGCCATGCAGCCAAGCATCCTGATTGCCGACGAGGCCGTCTCCGCACTCGATGTGTCGGTGCAGGCCCAGGTGCTGAAGCTGCTCGACGACGTGCGCCAGCGCTTCGACCTGGCGGTTCTCTTCATCACCCACGACCTGCGTGTTGCAGCCCAGATCTGCGATCGTATCGCCGTGATGCAGAACGGCGTGGTGGTGGAGGCAGGACAAACCGGCGAGATCTTCGCCAACCCCCAGCACCCCTATACGCTGGCCCTGTTCGCAGCCGCACCGGGTCGGGAGGTGCAGTTCGGAAAGGCGCAATAGGCCAATTCCGGTTCAGCCTGAAACGCTATGGCCAGGAACAATGGCAAACGGGCACTGCAGCGATGAGCTGCAATGCCCGTTGACCTGATCGTCGCACCAGAGCGTCCGCCGAGGCGCGCCGGCCTCAATTGGCGCCGGGGTCCGGAACAAGACTGCGCTCGACAATGCGCGCATAGAGTGCCGATCCGAACGGAATAGCCTCATCGTTGAAGTCGTAGCGATCGTTGTGCACCGGCGCGCTGCCCTCGCCATTGCCGAGATTGATGTAGGCACCCGGCACCTTCTCCAGCATGAAGGCGAAGTCTTCCGATGCCGAGGCAGGGGTCTGGTTGCGTATCACCTTGGTTTCGCCGACCAGCTCCGCCGCCGCATCAGCTATGGCCTGGGTCGGCCCCTCGGCATTGATGAGCGGAGCGAAGATCAGGCGGTAGTCGAGCTCCGCCTTCACCCCGAGTCCATCGGCCAGTCCCTTGACGATACGGCCCATGCCCTCCTCGATCAGCGTCATGGTCTCACGCTTCATCGCACGCACCGTGCCACCCATTTTCGCGCGCTCGGGAATGACGTTGTAGGCATCACCGCCCTCGATACGGGTGATGCTGAGAACGCCCATCTCGCCCGGTGTCAGGTTGCGCGAGACCAGCGTCTGCATGGCCGTCGCCATGTGGCAGGCGGCAACCACGGGATCGGCCGCCGCGTTGGGCCGCGCACCATGCGCACCGCGTCCGACCACCTCGATATCGAAGAACGCCCCGCCCGCCATGGCCGTGCCCGGCCGCGTGATCGAGAAATGCCCGACCGGTGCGCCGGGCCGGTTATGCATGCCGTAGAGCTCGTCCGACGGGAACTTCTCGAGCAGGCCGTCATCCAGCATAGCCAGCGCGCCGCCCATGCCTTCTTCGCCAGGCTGGAAGATGAAGTTGACCGTGCCGTTGAACTGGCGCGTTTCCGCCAGATAGCGCGCGGCGCCAAGCAGCATGGTGGTGTGGCCGTCATGGCCGCAGGCGTGCTGCACACCGGCCGTTGTGCTCTTGTAGGCCGCACCGGTCGCCTCAAGAATCGGCAACGCATCCATGTCGGCCCGCAACCCGATGGTACGCGGACCGTTGCCTGAGCGGAGCACTCCGACCACCGCTGCCCCATCGACCAGCCGATGAACCTCGATTCCCCACGACTCCAGCAGCTTGGCAACAATATCGGCAGTCCTGTGCGTCTCGAGACCAAGCTCGGGATGCGCATGAATATCCCTGCGGATTGCCGTCAGTTCGTCGTGATAGGTCCGCACCTTCTCGATCGCCGCATCAGCAGCCTTGTTACCAGTCATTGTCACGTCCTCGCTGCGCGTTGCGTGGGGTTGAGCCTTTCAAATTAGCGACAAAGCATGGGACTGCAACGCCTCGAGCCAATTAATTGTTTCCGCTGGATCGCCATGCAGTTCACCTCGCCGGCTTTCTCTGCCTCGCCGCAGTCATGCTATGGTTTCAGAGACTGTCGATGAAGCCTGGCCCTTCCAATCATCCAGGTCGTCAGCCGCGCTGGCCCGCCATTCACCGAACCAGCAGACCGCCGCGTCCGGGCCCGGCCATGCAGCAAACGGAACAACGCCCCATGCACCGCATAAGACTCGCCGAGAATTTTCGCGCAGCCTTCTATGGGCCGTTCTACGCCACCCAGGAACTGGGGTTCTTCGACGATGAAAAGGTGGCCGTCGAATTGGTCCATTCCGCAACACCCGGCTCCGCCAACAGCGGCCTCCTCGATGGCAGCCTGGACGTGAGCTGGGGAGGGCCCATGCGCGTCCTCAGGGATCGCAACCAGGCTGACGGCATCGGCTTGATGGCCTTCTGCGAGGTTGTCGCTCGCGACCCGTTCTATCTCGTGGCCCGGCCGGGCCTCGGCAGCTTCTCGCTTGCCGATCTTCAGAACCTGCGGTTTGGCTCCACAAGCGAAGTCCCCACACCATGGCTCTGCCTGCAGCACGACCTCCGACAACTGGATATCGATCCCGCGCGCCTCGATCGCATCCCCGACCGGACGATGGGAGAGAACCTGGCCGCACTCTCTGCCGGCACACTCGACGTTGCGCAGATGTTCGAGCCCTTCGCCTCGACAGCCGAACGTGAAGGCAAGGGGCGGATTGTCCATGCCGCAAGCGCCAGGGGAGAGACCTGCTACACCACCTTTCTCAGCCTCCGCGAAACCATTGCCCGCCGCAATGATGCATTCGCGGCCATGACACGCGCCATTGCCCGCATGCAGGCCTGGCTCGGCGCACATGGGGCGGACGAACTCGCGCGCATCGTCGCCGCCTACTATCCGGACATCGCGTTCGCCGATCTCGCCGCAGCCTATCGCCGCTACGCCGACGCGGGACTATGGTCGAAGACACCGGAGGTCTCACGGGCTGGCCTGGACCGTCTCGCCCGGAGTCTCAAGAGCGGCGGCTTCATAACCAGCATCCCGCCCTACGAGGACTGCGTCGCCACCCCCGCCTAGATCAATCGAGTCCCGGCGGCCGGCATTTGTGCCAGTCACAAGCCTGCTCGTAGGCGTGCGCGATGCGATAGACCCGCGCCTCCTGCCAGGGGTGCCCAACGATCTGGATCGCGAGCGGCAGACCGTTCGACGAAAACCCCGCGGGCAGGGCTATGGCCGGTTGGCCCGTGACATTGAACGGTTGGCGCGCCTGGCGCGGATAGACCCGCGCATTCTCCTCGTGGTCATCCAGGCGGGGCGGCGGGTCCATGCCCGAGGCCGTGATGACCGCATCGAAACCACGCATGGCCGCGGTGGTGGCCGTGATCAGGCGTGTCCGCAGCCGCAACGCATCAATGTAGTCGGCCGCCGAAATCCCGGCCCCAGTCAGAATCCGCTGACGGGCCAGCGCGCCATAATCCTGCGGCCTGTCCCTCAGGTAGCGGCGATGAATGGCGTAGGCCTCCGAGCCGATGATCGTACGATTGCACGCCGCATACTCTTGCAACGACGGAAGACGAATCTCGATCACCCTGGCACCCAGCTGACGCAGCGTTTCGGCTGCCGCATCGACCGCCGCCGCCATCTCCGGATGCGCGATCTCGTCGCCGTCGTAGAAGTGGCGGACGTGACCGATGGTCAGCCCTTTCAGATCCTGCCCGAGTTCCGCGGCATAGTCCGGCACGGCAACATCCGCGCTGCCGGGATCTTCCGTATCGTATCCTGCCAGCGCCTGCAGCAGCATGGCATTGTCGGCCACATCGCGCGTCATCGGCCCGACATGATCAAGGGAAAAGGCAAGGGGAAAGACGCCGCGCCGCGAGACCAGCCCGTAGGTGGGCTTCATGCCGACAATCGCGCACATCGACGCCGGATTGCGCACCGAACCACCCGTATCCGTGCCGAGCGCCGCCGGCAACAACCCGGCCGCCAGCGCCACCCCGGACCCCGACGAGGAGCCACCCGGAAAATGCGCACCACCCCAGGGGTTGACGGCCGGTGGCCACGGCAGGTCGAAGGACGGTCCACCGATGGCGAACTCGTGGGTCGACAGCTTGCCGAGAACAATGGCGCCCGCCGCCTTGAGCCGACGGGTCACTTCTGCATCCCGCTGCGCCACATGGCCAGCGAAAATCTTCGAATGGCAGGTGGTTGGCACACCGGCCAGGTCGATAATGTCCTTGAGGCCGTAGGCCAGCCCGTGCAGAGGTCCGACCCGACGGCCGGAAGAGATTGCCCGCTCGGCCTCCCTGGCCACCTCCATCGCCTGGTCTTCCAGCACCGCAATGAAGGCGTGATAGGTGCCATTGAGCCGGGCAATGCGATCGAGCAGCGCGCGCGTCAACTCCACCGGCGACAACTTCCCCGCACCAATGAGCCTGCTCGCTTCCGCAAGTCCCATGTAGGCAAGTTCGCTCATGAGTGCTTCTCCATGCCCTTGGCAAGATTGAACACCAGAGCCGGTTCCTCCGACCAGTGGATGTCGGGCGGCAAGCGCTCCGACAAGGCCGCAGCGTTTTCGAGCGCCCTTTTCAGGTCATCCGGTTTCAATTCGGAAAGTTTTTCAAGACCAAGCTCGGTAGCCCGGCGGAGCATGTCTTCATCCGTCATATCAGTCACCCCACTGCCACATCGCAATCGCGCTGGTCATCCTGATGCTATCGGCAAACAAGTTTGGCTGACACCAGGGCCTGCGGCAAGCACCGCCTCCCCACTGCCGGCGCGCAACCCGCCACGCCCCGCGAAAGAGCAGGGTAAACCCGCCGCTAACGATGTCGATAAAGTTTCCACCCCGAAAACAACACCACGTCAATTGCCCAAGGGTACCAATCATACGTTGTCCAAGAGGGAGAGTTTCATGACGAATAATGCTGCAATGACGATCGACGCAAAGGCGGACACCACGACAACCGATACCAGCGAGGTCCCCGGCCAGGGCTTGTCACCAATGCTGATCGGCCTGACAGGATCCGTCATTGCGATGGCAATCCTGGCACCGATGGCCATCAACGGCAATCTGATCGCGGCAGCACTGCTCATCCCGATGTTGATCGTCTGCACGGGTATCTATACCTGGAGTGTCCTGTGCCCCGGCCCGGTCACCAGCCTGAAGATCGACACAAATGCCCGGTCCATGGAAGTTGTCCAGGCCAACGCCTTCGCCGAGAAGCGCCGCACCATCTCCTTCGATGACATCGCTGATATCGCACAGGCGAGCGATGACAAACCCGCCATCGCGATGACGCTCAAGGATGGTGAGGTCATTTCCATGCCACCGGATCTGGCCCACGCCTCGATGGCCGAAGTGGCGCGCAACCTGAAGCCCGCGTCCTGAGGGACCACGAGCAATCGTGAAGGAAACCAGCAGGGGCGGGTATCGGATGTGCCTGCCCCTATGGCGTTTCAGGTTCAAGTGGAAACGCTCAGGCCACAACTGCGGCCCGCGAGCGCAAACAGGTCGGACCGAGTCCGGCTAAACCGGAATTGGTCTGGTGTTCGTCACCCCTGCCCAGGCTTGACGCGCGCTCTCGACGGCCCGCCGGAGCGTGGGGCACGCACCGGCCCGACACCTTTGGTGGTGAACCTCTGGTGGCCATGCTTGCGCCCGTGCCGCTTGCCTTCGCCACCCGACTGGCCAGTGCCACGCGGCTGGTTTGCCGGCACCAGTTGATGCTTGCCTGGACCGATCAGGTCCGCCCGCCCCATCGACTTCAACGTTTCGCGCAGCAGCGGCCAGTTCTCCGGATCATGGTAGCGCAGGAACGCCTTGTGCAGACGCCGCTGACGCAGACCCTTCACCGTCTCCACCTCCTCCGAACCACCATGCCGGACAGCCTTCAGCGGGTTCTTGCCGGAATGGTACATGGCCGTTGCAAGCGCCATGGGTGAGGGAAGGAAGGTCTGCACCTGATCGGCACGATACTTGTTCCGCTTCAGCCACAGTGCCAGCTCCATCATGTCCGTGTCGGACGTTCCCGGATGCGCGGCGATGAAGTAGGGAATGAGGAAATACTCCTTGCCGGCCTTGCGCGCAGCATCGTCGAACAACTGCTTGAAGCGGTCATAGGTGCCGATCCCCGGCTTCATCATCTTGGAGAGCGGCCCCTCCTCGGTGTGCTCCGGCGCAATCTGGAGATAGCCGCCCACATGATGTGCGACGAGTTCCCGCACATAGGTCGGACTCTTGATCGCGAGGTCATAGCGCACGCCGGACGCCACATTGATC
>JBKDZY010000474.1:0-5492 GCA_047971765.1 Hyphomicrobiaceae bacterium
CTATGAAATTCTCGACAACAAGGGCGTCGAAGCACTCGAACCGCACCTGACCGATGCCATTGCCGGCGCGGTCTATTATCACGACCCCGTCAGCGTCGCCGATCCCCACGCCGTCGGAAAAGGGTACGCCGACCTGCTGGTGCAGCGCGGAGGCCGCTTCCTGGAAGGCGAGGCCCGGACGCTCGAAGCCGTGGCGGGTGGCTATCGTGTCGCCACGCGCGAAGGCTGGAGCGAGGCGCGTGAGGTCGTGATCGCGCTCGGCCCCTGGGCCAGCGAACTTCTGCGCAAACACGGCGTAAAGGTCCCGCTCGGCTGGAAGCGAGGCTATCACATGCATTATCGCGCCGAAGGCAACGCCACATTGAGCCGGCCGGTGATCGACGCCGAAAACGGCTATTGCCTTGCCCCCATGTCGCGCGGCATCAGGTTGACGACTGGCGCCGAATTCGCATCCCGCGACGCACCCGCCTCTCCCATCCAGATTGGCCGGGCCGAGAAGGCAGCGCACGACATCTTTCCCATCGGCGACCGCCTGGACCCCGAACCATGGCTCGGCCGCCGCCCCTGCCTTCCCGACATGGTGCCGATCATCGGGCCGACACCGGGCAAGCCGGGCATGTGGCTTGCATTCGGCCATCACCACCTGGGCTTCACTCTGGGGCCCGTGACCGGACGCCTGATTGCGGAGATGATGACCGGCGAGACGCCCTTCACCGATCCCACGCCCTACCGCGTCGACCGCTTCTGACGACGCCTCGGCGCGCCAATGGCCACCATGCGTGGTGGGCAAGGCCGGGCCTATAGCATTCCAGGTTTGGGTGGAAACGCTCAGGCCGCGGCTGCGGCTCAGGCAGTGTACGCCGCCACGCTGGACATGAAGCTACGAGCGCTCGAGCGCCCGCTTGATGATGGGCGCATAGGGCGGCGATTCACAGCGCGTTTCAGGGCCATTCCAGAACCGGCCTTGGGACAGACACTCGGCCATCAACGCCTCTCTCTGCCGCTGCCAGAACAGCAACACCACAATCATGGCAATCAACGCCAGGACGAGCACCAAACGCAGTCTGGTCATCCAGCTCCCCCCGAGCCGTATCGGTCACGCCACGCCGGCAACGCCCCGGCAACCGGAAGTGGCGTCGCCTCGAAGACCCCCCGCGCAACGGCACGCGCAAGGCAATCGGCGGCAGTCATACCAAGAATAGTCAGTTGCGCCATCATCATCGCCTCGTCCAGTGGCTTGCGCTGTGTCGCAACGGCAAAAACCGTATCCCCATCCATGGGCGCATGTGCCGGCCTCAAGGCGCGTGCCAATCCATCGTCCGCCATCAAGGCCAGCCGCTTCGCCTGTGCTTTCGTTAATACGGCGTCCGTTGCCACCAGCGCAATCGTGGTGGCCGGCGTCCCGCCTTTCATGCGTGGAGACAGGTCCGCGTCCGCGACGTGCTCCGGAAACCCGAGCCCGCCGAACTCCCCGTTGCGTTCGAACGGCGCGGCCCAGAAGTGTCCGCCCTCGCCGACTGTCGCGGATCCAATCGCATTCACCACCACGATTGCCGCCACCGTATGGCCCGATGGCGTCACGGCGCTGGCCGAGCCCAGCCCGCCCTTGAGATTGGCCGTCGTCGCACCGTACCCCCCACCGACGGTGCCGAGCGCAAACGCGCCACCCGCAGCCGCCTGTGCCGCCTGCCTGCCCAGTTCCCAGTAGGGCGGCTTTCCGTCCCAGGTCTTGTCGCCACCCCAGGTCTTCTCGCCACCCCAAGTCTTGTCGCCACCGTTGAGCAGATCGAAAACGATGGCTTGCGGAACGATCGGGATGATCGCGCCCCCCACCGTCAGGCCGACACCCGAGTTCCGCAGATGACCCATAACCCCACCCGCCGCATCCAGTCCGAATGCCGAACCTCCCGACAGCACGACGCCGTCGACACCTTCAACCGACATCTCTGGACTGAGCAGACCGGTATCCCGGCCCCCCGGCGCACCGCCACCGACGACAACCGACGCCACGTTCGGCCGCTCCGCGAGAATTGCGGTAACGCCCGAGGCAAGTCTCTCGTCATGAGCATTTCCAACGCACAGTCCAGCAACATCCGTGATGAGATTGCGGGGTAACGTCATCCGTGAACATCCATGTTTAAGGTGTTGTCGTGGCGCTCTTGTTTGCCGGTCCCGGCTTTGCAGCGCCATGTGCCAAGACATTGCACGGAGGAATGAGCCCCACCGGCCTGAATTTGCAAGTTCATCCACAGGCAACTATACTGCGGCTATAAATAATCTTGTCATCAAACGACAATACGTTCGTCCGGCATCATGCTCTTTTGTGATGCATTCATGGACGACATTGCAGTTTTGAGCACGGCTGCAATGGTGTTGTAAGTCGTATTCTCGTATAGTTAATGTGTTCAAGGTCGAGAGATGTTCGAGCGTCTCTGGTTGTGGTTAGCGAACACACCGGATTACGAGCCTCGAATGAAACGCGACCTTAAAGAAGGCGTAGAACCTTATAAATCGTAAAGGACTCTACGTTATAGTTGGAGGCAGCGCAGAGTTTATCGTTGCCCGGAGGAGGGCTCATGGTCGATCGTAAATCTGTTACAAGTCGTAGACCGCGCGCCGCTGAAGTCATTGCCAAGGAGGTTCGTTCGAAACTCGACGCTGGCGGTGATCCGCGGCATGCGATTCGTCACCTGAATGCTGAAATCGTTGCCTATCAAGGGGCCGGTAATGAACTGCCCGTGCAGCTCATCCGCCTGTCACGCACGATTACGAGCACCTGGGTTTCTGGATCCAGGGATGGCATAGTCGCCGTCGAGCGGCGTTGATCGCGGCCAACCCCTGCGAGGACCTTGTCCTCGCGTCAATGGGTTGAACGCGGGTTCAAGAGCCTTGGCAGGCGCCCCCTCATCGCCTGCCCTCCGGTTTCACCGGCACCGGACGCCACTCCCCTTCCCGGAAGCTGTAGCCGACATAGGACGGCACCCGGGCATCCCCCGCAGCATCGAAGCCCAGTAGACCGACGGATGTCTGCACCCGGTTCGTGCGCAAGGCATCTGCAACAGCGCGCGCCTCCACCGTGCCTGCCGTTACGCAGGCTTGCGCCCAGGCCTCGAACGCCGCCCGCGACCTCAAGCCAATCGCCCGCGCACTGATGGAACCGGCAAGCCCATTGCGGTTTCCTGCTGTCGCCCCGTCGCCTGCCGCAAGCCCACTCCACGGCAGCATCAGCACCAGATTGCCCTGCTCGCGCCGCGCCACAGGCAGGATCGCCGGAACCGCAAGGATTTCACTGCCGATGATCGGTGCCTTGACGCCAAGGCGGCGCAATCCATCAACCAGGACACCAAGTTCCACCGGTTGCGCTGGCATCACCACCACATCAGGCTTGGCTTCGGCAATTTTCCGCGCGGTCCGATCGTAGCTCACCTCGCCCGACTCGATCAGAACCTTCGCCACGACAGTGCCGCCACCCTGCGTGAGCGTCTGCGCCAGATCCTTCACGAGCGCCCGCGCCTGCAACGTACGGTCTCCGACAACAGCAATGCGCGCCGCCCCGAAGAGCGCTGTGATGAGATGCACCGTGTCCGCCGCAAACTGGTCCTCCCGGCCCGCAACGCGAAACACCAACCCACCTTGCTCACCCATCGTCAATCGGGGATCGCGCACCCCCGGCGTCATGAACACGATCTGCGCCTTGCTGTAGAGCGGCGCGGCCGCCAGCGCCGCCCCCGCACACAGATGCCCGATCACGACCATCGGTTTGGCCGCGATCACCGACTGGGCAACCGTCACCGCACTGCGTGCCGAACATGCGTCGGCAAAGACTTTGACGTCGACAGGACGCCCAAGCACGCCGCCACTGCCATTCAACAGCCGCGCAGCATCCTCAATCGCGGCACCAGGGACCTCTCCCGCCGGTTGGAATGGGCTGTCCCGCGTTACGACAACCGCAACGCGCAGCGCCCCGCCCTCGCCAGCCAGCGCCATCCGCATCCCTGGCAGCAACACACACACCATCGCCAGCAGAACCGCCAACGCCTGCGCCAGATGCACGTAAGGCGGCCCGAAAGGCCGCCTTCGCATGTCATCTTTCGAGAGCTTCGCCCGCAAGTTCAAAGCCCCGGAACCCAAGTCAGTTCTGGACGTAGGTGATCTTGCCGCTCGGTCCCTTCTTCCAGGTGTACATGACATAGTCAGGCCGCGTGATATCGCCCTTCTTGTCATAGCCGATAGGTCCGATCACCGTGTTGAACGTCTTGCCCTTGACGTAGGCCGCTACTTTCTTCGGATCGTTGGTCTTGGCCCCGTTGGCGGCCGCGGCAATGATCTGCACGGCGGCATAGCTGTAGAGCGTATAGGCTTCCGGCTTGAAATTCTTGGCCAGGAACCGCTTGACCACCGCCGCTGCTTCCTTGCGCTTCTGCGGGTCAGGCGGGAACGTCATCAGCGTGCCTTCCGCACCCGGTCCGGCGACCGCCGCGAACTCATCGGTGGCGATACCATCGCCCGACATCATGATGGTCTTCACGCCTTGCGCCCGCATCTGGCGAAGGATGAGGCCGCCTTCCGTGTGCAGGCCGCCCCAGTAAACGAGATCGGCGTTGGCCGCCTTGATCTTGGAGACGAGCGCCGAGAAATCCTTCTCGCCCGTGTTCACGCCTTCGTACAAGACCTCCTTGACGCCCTTCTTGTTCATGGCCTTCTTGGTCTCGTCGGCCAGCCCTTTGCCGTACGTCGTCTTGTCATGGACGATGGCGATCTTCTTGCCTTTGAACTTGGTCGCGATGTAATCGCCCGCAACACCACCCTGCTGGTCGTCACGTCCGCAGGTCCGGAATACGTTCCAGAGCTTGCGCTCGGTGATCTGCGGATTGGTCGACGCCGGCGTGACCATCATGATGCCGTTCTCGGCATAGACCGTGGAGGCGGGCATCGAGACACCGGAATTGAAGTGGCCGTCGACGAACTTCACGCCATCGCCAACGAACTTGTTGGCAACGGAAACGCCCTGCTTCGGGTCGGAGACGTCGTCGCCGAACTCCAGAACGATCTTCTGCCCGTTCATGCCACCCTTGGCATTGATGTCCTCCGCAGCCATCTCGGCGCCATGCTTCAACTGCGCACCGAACGCCGCATTGGGGCCTGTCAGCGGTCCGCCAACACCAATCTTCACCTGCGCCTGGGCTGCACCCGCCAACGCGAGCGACGCCCCAAGCGCCAATCCCGACCACAACAGTTTCTTCATCGCCAACTCTCCCTGGCTCGGGACCGCCATCTCGGGGCGATCTCCAGGCTCGGCTCATAGGCCTTGATCCTAACGTCGCACCTCTCAATCAAAGGCCAAATCATCCCTGGAGTCACCCCCCGTAAAAAGGGCAGCGAGCTGAAATTTGTGCCACGGACAAGGCCTTGATCCGCCACGTCTCAATCACGCCCGAGGAAGGCATATTTTTCCGCCATCTGTACCACGCGGCAATACCGGTAGCCGCCAT
>JBKDZY010000475.1:0-2782 GCA_047971765.1 Hyphomicrobiaceae bacterium
GCCCAGGCGAGACGACCGAACCGTCCGGCATCGACGGCGCGGCAGGCCCGGAGGCTGGTGCGCCCGGAGGCTTGCCGGACTTGGTCATTCCATCTGCGCGGTCCGGGACTTCGGGCGAGACCGGCGCATCAGCCAGGCAAGATCCGCTGCCCTATCCGACCGTCACACCTGATAGGGACCCCAAAACGGCGACGCCTCCCAAACCGCGCGAGGCCTTGTCGTCTCTGCAAACCGCACGGACCACCTCATCATCCGCGCAACCGGGCAGCGCGCGCGCACCGGTCCACGCTGTGCCGCCGCCGTCCACGCCCACACGCAAGAGCAAACGGTCATCGGCGTCACCCGGCGGCCCGCTTCCGCCACCGCACGCGCCTGTTCATGGCAATTCCGCGCCGCAGGCGGCCGTGCAAGCTGCTCCTGCGCGGCTCCGTTTCGGGCGGGGCGGCACGAGACGTGGAGGACAACTCGGGTCGATGGCGGCGGGTCTTCTTGCTGGCGTGCTCGTTGTTGGTGCCATCGGTTTCGGGGTTCGTGGCGACGTCAAGCCGATGAACTGGGCAAGCTTCACCAGTGTCTGGTCACAGACGCCAGGCGGCTCCAAGGAGACGCTGGACGTACCCGGTATCGCGCGCCTCGGCACCATCCTCGATATACCGCCCACGTCGCCCTCCGGGCGCATTTCGGCAAATGTCAGTCTCGAGCAGGCCCTCAAGATCGCCGATACTGAGTTGGCCGAGGATGCGGCCGCGACAAACCGGGACGAAGCCAAATACTGGCTTCGCTTTGCCATTGCGCGCGGACTCGATGACCGCCGCCTGCCGTGGGCCCTGACGCAACTGGGAACACTCTACGCCAATCCCAACGGAGGTGCGCCCGACTACACGGCTGCGCGTGAGTTGTGGCGGATTGCGGCAGAGAAAGGCGATTCCGTTGCGCTTTGTTTTCTCGCGTCGCTCGCCGAACACGGATTGAGCGTCGAGAAGAACCCCCAGCAGGCCCTTCATCTCTACCGATCCGCCAAGGCACTTGGTGGGTGCCCCGGGATCAACGCCGCCATTGCCCGCCTACAGTGAACGTCAAGGACCCGTCATGCCGTGCCCGCGCAACCAAATTCCGATGATGGCCGTACTTGCGGCCATGCTCGCGTGTGCCCCGCTGATGCAGGCGCAAGCCCAGACCTCGCAACCTGCCGGCAACGGCGAGCCACAATTGCCGGCCTTCGTCGATGACCGGCGACTGCCCGACACGCCGGATGCAGCCAAACCGGAACCTGGTCTCAACGACCGCATGACGGATGAAATGCGCCAACTCCTCGAAACGGAAGCTGCGGGGATCCGCAAGCGGCTGGAAGAGGATGCAGCCAGGTACCGTCAGCGGCTTCAGGACGAGGCAGCGGCCTACAAGAAAAAGCTGACCGAGGAAATCGAGGCACGTCTTGCAGCCGAACAGAAGCGCCGGGAAGCAGAGGCGGCGAAAGACGCGGCCCAGGCGCAGAAGCTGAAGGCTGCGACCGAAGCCGAACGCAAGGCGATGGAAAACGCGCTTGAACGTGCGACGGCGGCCGAAGCTGCGCTGAAGGCGGAAGCCGAGAAGCGGGCAAAGGCCGAAGCCGACGCGCGGCGACAGGTTGAAGCGGCCAGGGCTGCACTCAAGGCCGAGGAAGAGCGGCGGCGGCAGGCGCTGGATGCCGAGCGCAAACGGGCCGAAGCGGCGGCTGCCAAACTGAAGGCTGATGCCGCGGCGCGCCTCAAGGCGGAAGAAGTCAAACGGCAACAGGCCGAGCAATCGGCGCGGAAAGCGGCAGAAGCTGCGGCAGCCGCGCGCTCTCGGGCGGAAGCCGAGGCCCGAGCGCGGGAAGCCATTGCGGCCCGGAAGAAACAACAGGACGCCGATGCGGCCGCGCGCCGAAAAGCCCTGAACATCACCATTGATCCGGTCAACGGGCAACGGTTCCTCGAGCGCGGACGCAAGATGCTCAACGGCGGCAACATCGCCAGTGCGCGACTGGTCCTGGAACGTGCGAGTGATGCCGGGGTCGCAGAAGCCGCCATGCTGCTGGCCGAAACCTATGATCCGGTCGGCCTTGCCCGGCTGGGGGCGCTTGGCGTCAGCGCCGATCCCAACGCGGCCCGGCAATGGTACCAGCGCGCCGACGAACTCGGTTCGCCATTCGCAAAGGACCGCCTCCGGCAACTGGGGGCAAACTAGTCAGTGGCAGGACCGGTCAGCCTGCCACCGTCAACCCGGATTTCCATCCGAGCATAAAAAATGACCTTGCAACTACGATAAGGGAAAACGCATGACCAAGGCCACGATCCTCGCCATCGCCGCGGTTCTCGCCTTCGCGGCGGCACCAGCAATGGCCAAGACAAAGGCGCCGAAGCACAAGGTCGCCGTACAGGTGAACGAGAATGATCCCAAGGTGATGAACTTGGCGCTCAACAACGTCCAGAATATTTTCGCCTACTACAAGAAGAAGGGCGAAACGGTTTCAGTGGAAATTGTCACCTATGGCCCCGGCCTCAACATGCTGCGTGAGGACACGAGCCCGGTGAAAGCCCGGATTTCCGAGCTCTCGATCGCGCAGCCGACCCTCAAGTTCGACGCGTGCGCCAACACGCACTCCAAGATGGAGCTCAAGGAAAAGAAAAAAATCAAACTCCTGAGCGAGGCCGCCATAGTGCCGTCGGGCGTCATCAAGCTGATGGAGCTGCAGGAGAAGGGCTACACCTACCTGCGGCCATAACCAGCAACAGCGACAGTCGGCCACACGAGTTGAACG
>JBKDZY010000476.1:0-4725 GCA_047971765.1 Hyphomicrobiaceae bacterium
GCGGCTTGGTTTCAATGATGCGCCACAGGCCGGCGCTGTGTCAGCGGGGGAGGTGTTGTCGCGCGTTGTGGCCGGCACGGACGTGATGGCGTGGACGACGCCTGTTGCGACTGGCGGGACGGAGCAGGTGTTCCAGGTGTTTTCGGGGGCGGTTCCGTTCGGACTTCAGCCCATCGACCATGTGCGTTGGCTCAGGGCTGACGGTGCGCGCCTGATGGAGGAGGCCTATGCCCGGCAAGGGTATCGGCTGAGGGCCATTCCCTGTGGTGTCGCTGGTGGACCAGGTGGCTGGTTCCGGCGTGAAGTCAGGAGCCCGAGGGATTTTCGCGGCTTGAAGGTGCGTGCGCCGCGGCTCATGGCGAAAGCCCTGGCAGGGCTTGGCGCGCAGATTGTCAACGAGGCCCAGACGAGCAAGGTGCCGGCCATGATGGCTGCCCGTTCTCTCGATGCGAGCTTGTGGTATGCGGCCTCGGAGGAGCTTTTCCTCAAGGCGCCGCGAGCGGCGACGGTTTATCATTTTCCTGGTGTGCACGCGCCGACCCTGACATTCGTGCTGCTGGTCGGCGAACAGACGTGGCTCGCAATGAGTGGCGTCCAACGTCAACTGTTCGACGAGGCCTGCCGCCGTCATATCAGCGCATCTGCGGTCAAAGCCAATTCCCGGCAAAACGATATTCTCAATCGCATTCGAAGCCAGCGGATCATCGTGAGGCCGTTCACGCTTCCGGTACGAGAAAGCCTGCAGCAGAAAGTTTCCGAAATTCTTTCGGCGGAAAGTGCGGGGAACGAGCAGTTCCGCGAAACTCTCGGCAGCTACAACCGCTTCAGGAAATAAATGAATAATTAATGCGTTCGGCCCGCATTGCGCTGCCCTGGATTGGCAGGTTTTCAGTTTTCGTCCAAGTTAAGTCATTATTTTCCATAATTTAACTGAAACTTGATGGCCTGTGTCTAGAAAAAAAATCTGAATGGACACCATCTGACTGGTGCGGGAAATTTTAATTTCGGAGATCTTCCCTGGAGCAGATTGTTGGCGGTTTCGGGATTTTTGGTTTTGCATTAATATTCCTGGTCATCATGGCGTTGTGGTCAACGGTGAAAATCGTGACGCAGGGCTACAACTGGACCATCGAGAAATTCGGCCGTTATACCCGCACGCTGAGCCCGGGCCTGCATATCCTGATTCCGGTGATGGAGCGGGTCGGCTACCGCATGAACATGAAGGAGCAGGTGATGGATATTCCCTCACAGGATGTCATCACGCGCGACAACGCCATGGTGAAAGTGGATGGCGTCACCTTCTTCCAGGTTCTGAATGCAGCAAAAGGGGCCTACGAGGTCGACCTGCTGGAAAATTCGATCATCAATCTGACCATGACCAATATCCGTACCGTCATGGGCTCGATGGATCTCGATGAACTGCTCTCCAACCGCGACGTGATCAATGCGAAGCTCCTGCAGGTGGTGGATGCGGCAACCGAGACGTGGGGTGTGAAGGTCACCCGCATCGAGATCAAGGACATTGCGCCGCCGCGTGATCTGGTGGATTCGATGGCGCGCCAGATGAAGGCAGAGCGTGACAAGCGCGCGCAGATCCTTGAAGCCGAAGGCCAGAGGCAGGCGGCCATCCTGGAAGCCGAGGGCGAGAAGCGGTCTGTCGTGCTGGAGGCCGAGGGCCGCAAGGAGGCCGCCTTCCGTGACGCCGAGGCGCGGGAACGCTCGGCAGAAGCCGAGGCCGCCGCCACGCGGATGGTGTCGGAGGCGATTGCCAGTGGCAACGTTCAGGCGATCAACTACTTTGTCGCCAACAACTACATGAAGGCGCTTGAGGCGATCGCGAAATCACCGAACCAGAAAGTGCTCATGATGCCGCTCGAAGCGTCCTCGGTCATTGGTTCCCTGGCTGGTGTCGCGGAAATTGCAGGGGAGGCTTTCGGCAACAAGGGTGGCGGGGCGGCCCGCGCCAATGGCGGCAGCGTCCCCAGGGCCTGAGGACGGTATGTCGGCGCGGCGTGTTCCTGTCGGCGGGTGCGTTGTGGTTCATGGCGCGCCTGCCGGTTCGGTTGAAGCGAATATGGACCATTAGTATTGGCGGTTTTCGGGCTATCGTCCCGCTCAAGGTGGTTTGGTCATGCACGAGCTCGTTGCGTTTTTCTCCAGTTTCGGTGAATGGAACTGGGTTGTCCTGGGCGTGTTGCTCTTCTTCCTGGAGTTCATCGTGCCGGGGGTTCATTTCCTCTGGTTTGGCGTCGCAGCGCTGCTGACGGCGATGGTCGCGTTTGTCACCGGGATCGGGTGGCAACTGGAACTGATCGTATTTGCGGTGCTTGCCCTCGCAACGGTCTTTGCGGTCCGCCGCTATGTCAATCACGATGGGGTGCCGTCGGATGCCCCGAGCCTGAATGTTCGTGGTGCCCAGTATGTCGGGCGCGTGGTGACAGTGGTGGAGGCGATCAAGGGGGGGCGCGGCAAGGTGCGGGTTGGCGATTCGATCTGGCAAGCCGAGGGCGCGGATGCTGCCGAAGGCGTACAGGTGATGGTCGCTGGTGCACGCGATACGGTGCTGCTGGTGAAGCCGACAAACGCTACCTGACGTGCCAGGTGACAATCCGGGGGTGACCAAGGGGGAGCGCGGCTCCCCTTTCGTGTTGGTGAGGCCATGGCATGTGTTCGTTGCGCACGGTGACGAGTTTTGATCTCATTCGGACTGTCCGGTGCGCCGAACGTCGACGGCCGGCATTGTCTTGTGCTGCAGCATCTGCCCTGGGAGTTCACACTCGATGTCATCGCAACTGCCGCTGGCCGGCTTGAAGGTTCTGGATGTGGCAAGCTGGATCGCGGCACCGGCGGCGGCCGTCGTTCTGGGAGACTATGGTGCGGATGTCGTCAAGGTCGAACCGCCGGGCGAGGGAGATCCACACCGCCGGAACGGGGAGACGCTGTCGAGTGTTCCGAAGTCGCCAGTCAACTACATGTGGCACCTCGATGCGCGCAACAAGCGATCGGTGGCGGTCGATCTGAAGCGGCAGGAAGGCCGTGCCGTACTTGACCGGTTGATTGCCGGGGCCGACGTGCTGATCACGAACTTTCCATTGCCGGTCCGCGAGCGCCTGAAGCTGCGCTATGAGGATGTGCGCGAGACCAATCCGCGTCTCATCTATGCATCCTTTACCGGCTACGGGGAGGCGGGGCCGGACCGGGACCAGCCTGGGTTCGATTCGACCGCCTATTTCGGGAGGTCGGGCATTTCAGATGTTGGTCGCTACGAGGGGCAGCCGCCGGGCGTGTCGCTGCCCGCGCAAGGCGATCGGGCTTCTGCAATGGGTTTGACGGCCGGCATCATGATGGCGCTTTGGAACCGGGAGCGAACGGGAGACGGATGCCAGGTGTCCTCGTCCCTCTATGCCAACGGGCTGTGGGCCAATGGTATCCAGGCGCAGGCGGCACTCGTCGATGCCTGGCTTGGCCCGCGGCCGCCACGCGAGGCCCCGCGTAGTGCGCTCGCCAATTTCTACCGGACCAGGGACGATCGCTGGCTGTTGCTTGCCATTCCGCAGGAGGACCGGGCATGGCCGGAACTCTGCCGTTTGATGGAGCGGCCAGAGCTGGAGCACGACGCCCGCTTCCGGGATACGCCAAGCCGCCGTCAACATGCCTTCCAGCTCACCCGTATCCTCGATGAGATGTTCGCGCGTCATGACTGGGCATTCTGGCGTGAGCGCTTGAAGGCTGCCAACCTCACACACGCGCCGATCGCGGGTATTGCCGATCTGCCCGATGATGCGCAAGCTGTTGCGGCAGGCTATATTGTCGAGACCGATATCGAGGAGATGCCGCGAACGATTGCATCGCCGTTCCAGCTTTCGGGGATCGCGCCGCGACGGGCCGGTCGTGGGCCAATGGTCGGTGCGCATACGGATGATATTCTTGGTGAAGCCGGGTTCACGGCAGATGATATTGCGCGTTTGCGTGCCGATGGTGAACTCGGCTGAGGGCCGTCCTTCACCTGTGGCCTGGAGTGGGGGGCATCCGCTGAGCCTCAGGAGGCGATCATGCCGGCTATTCGATTTCTCATCGGCCGTTTCGGAGATGCCGCGATTGTTGCCGTTGGTCTGGCGCTGTTCGTGCCCATTGGGGTGACGAGGGCGCAGGCCGCGGAGGACAGGTGCATTGCGGTTTCGCAGGCGCCGGGGAGTGGTGGGGTCACGATCCATTTGGCGGGCCATGTTCCAGCGCAGTTCGTCCCGCCCAAGTCGGCTGGCACAGGAATCCGTATCACGTTCGTCGGCCATTCGACGTTCCTGATCGAGAGCCGGAAGGGGGTGAAGATCGCCACCGACTACAACGATCATGTGCGGCCCTGGGAAGTGCCGGATATCGCCACCATGAATCATGCGCATTCAAGCCATTTCACCGACACGCCGGATCCGCGGATTGCCCATGTCCTGAGAGGATGGAATCCGAACGGCGGGCCGGTGCATCATGATCTGACGGTCGGTGATGTCAGGGTGCGAAACCTGCCGACCAATATCCGGAGCTTTGCGATGGGGGGAACGGAAGAGTTCGGCAATTCCATTTTCATCTTCGAGATGGGGGCGCTGTGCATCGCCCATCTCGGGCATCTCCATCACACCCTGTCGGCCCGGCAACTTGGCCAGATTGGTCATATGGATGTGGTGCTGGCTCCGGTGGACGGCAGCTATACCCTGGATACGCCCGGTATGA
>JBKDZY010000477.1:0-2020 GCA_047971765.1 Hyphomicrobiaceae bacterium
GACGGGCTCTTCCGCTGGGTCGCTTACCTGACCGGCTCCAAGAACGCAGTGAAGGGCTTCGGTTTTTTGCTGGGGGCCATCCTTCTCGGTACGATCGGCTTCACTGGCTCGATCATCGCCATGGCCGCTGTACTTGCCGCGATCCTGGTGGCAATCGTCGTCTTCATGCCGGCGGGCCTGCCACGCGGCAAGAAAGGCGCGAAGTTCAAGGAGGTCTTCTCCAAGAACCGCAATGTGAACCTGCTTTCTCTCGCCCGCGTCTTCCTGTTCGGCGCGCGTGACGTCTGGTTCGTCGTCGGCATTCCGATCTATTTCTACGCCGTGCTCTCGGATGGCACTGAGGCCGGCAACCGCATGGCCTTCTTCCAGATTGGCACCTTCATGGCGCTCTGGATCATCGCCTATGGGGCGGTCCAGGCCTGGGCTCCAGGACTCCTGAAGGCGCGCGACAAGACCACCGAACAGATAGTGGCTCTGGCCGTGCAATGGGTGGGCATCCTCACGCTGATCCCCTCTGCGCTCGCCGTCTGCGCGCTCATCGTGGGCGAGCCGGCGCCCTGGCTGACGATCACGCTGGTTGCCGGGCTGATGACCTTCGGGTTCGTCTTCGCGGTGAATTCCTCCGTCCATTCCTACCTCATCCTCGCCTTCACCCATGACGATCGGGTCACGATGGATGTGGGCTTCTATTACATGTCCAACGCCGCCGGACGGCTGCTCGGCACGCTTCTGTCCGGGCTGAGTTACCAGATCGGTGGCCTTCCCCTCACGCTCGGTGCCGCCGCGCTGATGGCCTTCCTCTCCTGGCTCTCCGCCCGCCGGCTCCACGCCGCCACACCCATCGGGGCGTCTTCTCAAGGATAAGAAAACATGAGAAGTTTCGAACGCTACCTCTCCATCTGGGTCGCACTGGCCATGGTCGCTGGCCTCATCCTCGGTAATGTCGCCCCCGGGCTCGTGGGCTTCATCGCCCGGGCAGAATTCGCCTCGGTCAATCTCGTCGTCGCGGTGCTGATCTGGGCCATGGTCTATCCGATGATGGTGGGCGTGGATCTTTCCTCAATCCGCGATGTTGCCAGGGCGCAGCGCGGCCTCGTCATCACCCTCGTCGTGAACTGGCTCATCAAGCCATTCACCATGGCCTTTCTTGCCGTGCTGTTCTTCGAGACGATCTTCGCGCGCTGGATCTCGCCCGCCGATGCGCAGCAATATATCGCCGGGCTGATCCTGCTCGGCGCCGCGCCTTGCACCGCCATGGTCTTCGTCTGGTCCAACCTGACCAAAGGCGATCCGAACTACACGCTGGTGCAGGTGACGGTGAATGACCTGATCATGGTCTTCGCCTTCGCCCCGATCGTGGCCTTTCTGCTCGGCGTTACCGACATCACCGTGCCTTGGGAGACGCTTCTGCTCTCCGTCGTGCTCTATATTGTCCTGCCCTTGATTGCGGGGAGGATCACCCGCGCGCGGCTCGGAAGTGCCGATGTCATCGCCGCCTTCAAGACGCGCGTTTCGCCGTTTTCGGCCATGGCCCTCACGGTGACCGTGGTCATCCTCTTCGCATTGCAGGCCGAAACCATCGTCTCGCGTCCAACCATGATCCTGCTTATCGCCATCCCGATCCTGATCCAGAGCTATTCGATGTTCGCCGGCGCCTATGCAAGCGCATGGGCCGCGCGCGTGCCCCACCGCATTGCCGCGCCCTGCGCGATGATCGGCACGTCGAATTTCTTCGAACTCGCTGTGGCGGTCGCCATCAGCCTCTTCGGGCTCGGCTCGGGCGCAGCGCTCGCCACTGTCGTGGGTGTGCTGGTCGAGGTGCCGGTGATGCTCTCGCTCGTCAGCTTCGCCAACCGGACGCGGGACAGGTTTCCGGACGCATAACAGTCGTGTCGCACAAATCCGGCGAAGGTCGGGCCTTCCCTTTCCCCGGACGGAGTTGCCCATGGCCCGGCAGAGGGATGCCGGGAGCCCTGTATCGGTTTTTGGGGGGCAGACCGAATCAGCCGAGCGACAATCC
>JBKDZY010000478.1:0-4265 GCA_047971765.1 Hyphomicrobiaceae bacterium
CCCGGCGCGAAGATCGGTGTGGTCGGCCTCAACGGCGCGGGTAAATCCACCCTGCTCAAGATCATGGCGGGACAGATCGACGACTTTGTGGGCGAGGCCTGGCCGGCAGATGGCATCAAGGTCGGCTACCTGCCGCAGGAGCCGGAGCTTGATCCCGACAAGGACGTGCTGGGCAACGCGATGGAAGGTGTGGCCGAAAAGAAGGCCAAGCTCGACCGCTACAACGAGATCGCGGCCAACTATTCCGATGAGACCGCCGACGAGATGGCGCAGCTCCAGGACGAGATCGACGCCGAGGGGCTGTGGGATCTCGATTCGCAGGTGGAAGTGGCGTTGGATGCTTTGCGTTGCCCGCCGGCTGAAGCCGATGTCAGCAACCTCTCTGGCGGTGAAAAGCGGCGTGTGGCGCTGACCCGTCTGCTGCTCTCGAAACCCGACATCCTGCTGCTCGACGAGCCGACGAACCATCTCGACGCCGAGAGCGTGGCGTGGCTGGAGAACTTCCTCAAGACCTACGAGGGCTGCGTGATCCTGATCACGCACGATCGATATTTCCTCGACAACATCACGGAATGGACACTGGAGCTCGACCGGGGCCAGGGCGTGCCGTGGAAGGGGAACTACTCGTCGTGGCTGGAGCAGAAGGCCAAGCGCGAGGAGACGGAAAAAGCCCAGGACGACTCAAAGGCCCGCTACATGAAGCGGGAGCTTGAATGGATCAGGGCCTCCCCGAAGGCCCGGCAGGCCAAGTCCAAGGCGCGTATCTCGGCCTACGCGCAGCTTGCCGACGAGGCGGCCCGCGAGCAGGTGGGCCGGGCACAGATCCAGATTGCTCCGGGGCCACGCCTCGGTGGCATCGTCATCGAGGTCGATGGCCTGGGCAAGGCGTTCGGCAACCGGCTGCTGATCGATGATCTCACCTTCAAGCTGCCGCCGGGCGGCATTGTGGGTGTGATCGGGCCGAACGGTGCGGGCAAGACCACCCTCTTCAAGATGCTGATCGGGCAGGAGACGCCGGATGCGGGTTCGATCCGTCTTGGCGACAGCGTGAAGCTTTCCTACGTAGACCAGTCGCGCGCGCACCTCGATGACAAGAAGTCGGTGTGGGAGGAGATCTCCGGCGGGGTCGACATGATCAAGCTGGGCGACAAGAAGGAAGTGAATTCGCGGGCCTACTGCGGCTGGTTCAATTTCAAGGGACCGGACCAGCAGAAGAAGGTGGGGCTGCTTTCGGGTGGTGAGCGCAATCGCGTGCACCTTGCGAAGATGCTGAAAGAGGGCGGCAACCTGTTGCTGCTCGACGAACCGACCAATGATCTCGATACCGAGACGCTGTCGGCGCTGGAGGCCGCGCTCGAGGATTTTCCGGGGTGTGCGGTGGTCATCAGCCACGACCGCTTCTTCCTCGACCGACTGGCGACGCATATCCTGGCGTTCGAGGGTGACAGTCATGTGGAGTGGTTCGAGGGGAACTTCGCGGACTACGAGGAAGACAAGAAGCGCCGCCTGGGTGACGAGGCGGTCGAGCCGCATCGCATCAAGTTCAAGAAGTTCACGCGGTAGCTGACCGCAGAGCCAGGGAGTGGCATCAGGGATGGGGATTGCGATCGAAACGTCGCGCCTTCGCTTGATGCCGGTCTCGACCCGCGACCTGGACCGCATTTGCGATCTCATGTTGCTCGACGATCGCAACGACGGCCTGCTCCGCGATAGGGACTCCGCACGCGCAGCGGTCGAGCGCCTGATCGCGGACAGTCTCGATCCAGCGGACGTGACATTGCTCTGGTGCATCGAGACGACCGGCGGCGCCTTCGCCGGGGTGATCGGCCTCGTTCCGCAAACGGTGGTGTCGTTGCGGCTCCGGGCCATAAGCTGGCGCAGTCTCGGCCTGATGCTGCTGCTGCATCCCGTTCACCGGGGGCTTGGCTATGGCGGGGAGGCCATTGATGCCGTTGCCAGCCATGCGCTGGCGGAAGCCATGACATTCGCCATTGTCGGGGTCGTCGCGGCGGACAACGGGCAGGCGATCAAGCTCATGGAGCGGACAGGCTTTCATGTGCTTGGCGAGGGCTGTGACGATGGACAGAGAATGATCGTCTACGAGCGTTCGCTCTGAGGGGTGAGGGTGCGGGCATGTTTCCCCAACCTATTTCGTACCCACTTAGATCTTTTGGTGTTTTCCGGAATAATCGGTCCTTCAATCGACAAACTGGCGTGGCAATGGGGGCGGCTGATGGGGACCCGGGCGCCCCGGTGTTGCCAGTGACGACGAGGGAGGCTGAAGGGGAATTCCATGTTCACGAGCCATTCGGGAGGCGGCTACCGGAAGCCTTCGTTTTTCAAGCAGTTGCTGACCAAGATCATTCTTTTGGTGCTGACCATCATCCTGGTCTGGATAACCTATGCGTATCTGCATGCCTACAAGCTGGACTGGCTCGGCTGGTCCTATTCCAAGCTGCTGCCGGTGACCAACGCCCTCTATGGGCTGGTCGACAGCTATGCGCCCGATGACATCAAGTTCAAGATCCGTGGTGCCATCACCGATGACCTTGGGCAGAGGTCCTTGTTCCTGCTGCTGCTGACAGCGGCCGTGGAACTCGTTTTATACATTGTGTTCAAGATGATCGGTGGCATCTATGGCTACGTCGTATGGCGGGACAGATGAGGTCCGGGCGGGCGTGGGCGAGATGGTGCGGATTGCCGGCCCTGATCCAGGCGCATGGCTCGGCTTGACGCTGGCGAGGGGGAGACGATAACCGTCGCCTGGACGAGGGATGACAGGAGCGCGCCATGGCTTATGACGACAACAACATCTTCGCGAAGATCCTGCGGGGCGAGCTGCCTGCGCACAAGATCTACGAGGATGGTGACACGCTGGCGTTCATGGACATCATGCCACGCGGTGACGGTCATGCGCTGGTCATCCCCAAGACGCCTGCGCGCAACGTGCTCGACGCCACGCCGGAGCAACTCGCGGCGTGCCTTGCCACGGTGCAGAAGGTTGCCCGCGCGCAGCTCAAGGCGTTTGCAGCCGATGGCATCACCATCCAGCAGTTCAATGAACCGGCAGGCGGGCAGGTGGTTTTCCATCTCCACTATCATGTCATTCCGCGGTGGGAAGGCATTCGGCTGAGGCCGCACACTGGCGAGATGGAGAAGGCGGAAGTTCTGGTGGCTGGCGCCGACAAGATCCGCGCCGCGCTGGTGTAGCGCAGCAAACAGGTTGGCGCTTCGCGAGATGCTGCAGGCATGACGCCCGTGTGCGATGGCACGGGGGCACGCAATTGCGTGAGAGCAGCCTGGCGGGTTGCCCAGTTGATTTCCTGATGGAGAAAAGGGCGACCCGGTCCTGGGAGAGAGAGTGGCCTGGAGGGGGCTTGGGGGGGATTAGGTCTCCGAGGCCGGAAGGACCGGGCCGTTTTCGATGATTAATATTCTACTCGGGAATGCGGCTGTGGCTGGGTTGCACCATGGCACTTTCGTGAAATTTGTTTCTTCTTGTTGCGGAATGTGAATAATCGTTCATGTTTCGATCAGCGCGGATTTCATTGATCAAGTTTCACTGTGCGGAGTGGGATATGTGCCTGCGCCGGTCTTGTTTCCTGTTGGCTGCCGAAGCGAGGTTGCGCGCAACCGGGATCAGCGTAATTATTCGGTCATGAAGGCGGGAAACGGAGGGAGCATTGAGTGATAGTGATCCAATAATTTTTCGCCCTCGCGCCGCGCGCAAGGGCGAGGGACGGAATGCCCCATCCCAGCATGGTCCGGGCGGCAAACGCGAGCCGCAGGTCACGGCGTTCGATCGCCGCGAGTTGATGCAGATCCTCAATGTCTATGGCCGCATGGTCGCGGCAGGGGAATGGCGCGACTACGCCATGGATTTCGGGCGCGACAAGGCCGTGTTCTCGGTCTACCGGCGGGCCAGCGAGTGGCCGCTGTACCGCATCGAAAAGAACCCGCGAAATGCACGCCGGCAAGGTGCCTACAGCGTGATTACGGCGACAGGGCTGATCCTGAAGCGCGGCCACGAGCTGGCCCGGGTGCTCGAGGTTTTCCAGAAGAGATCGCTTTACGTCGTCGAATAATCGGCAATCAGCCGGAGTCCGGCAACAGACCCCGCTTGCGTGCCGCCTCCGCCGCGGCCAGCGCTGTACACTGTCCGATCAGTGGCTTGGCGGCATGGCAATCAGGGTGATGGGCTCGTCCGCGGCCAGGTCCCCGGTCTCGGTTGCCGCGAGCGCTGCTGCCTGTGCCACATCCTCGAC
>JBKDZY010000479.1:0-3212 GCA_047971765.1 Hyphomicrobiaceae bacterium
ATGAGCCGCTGTCGAAGTTCGGCTTCTGGGCCGACTGGACCGTCGCGCCGCGCTGGAACCTCTGCAACGCGCCCGGTGGTGACAGCGGCAAGGTCGGGGCGGTCGGCAAGTTTCTGGAAGGCGACGACCAGATCCTCGTTTGCACCCACGCCACTTTCCGCTTTGCCGTCGACAAGTTCGGGATCGAGGCCTTCGATGACCGGCTGATCGCGGTGGACGAGTTCCACCATGTCTCGGCCAACCCTGACAACAAGCTGGGGGCGCATCTTGGCACCCTGATCGCCCGTGACAAGGCGCATGTGGTCGCGATGACCGGATCGTATTTCCGTGGCGACACCGAGGCCGTTCTGTCGCCCGAGGATGAGGCGCGGTTCGAGACCGTGACCTACACCTATTACGAACAGCTCAGCGGCTATACCTACCTGAAGACGCTCGACATCGGATATTTCTTCTACAGCGGTTCCTATGCTGACGAGCTGCTGAAGGTGCTGGACCCGACCGAGAAGACCATCCTGCACATCCCGAACGTCAATTCGCGCGAAAGCACGAAGGACAAGCATCGGGAGGTCGAGCACATCATCGACGCTTTGGGCGATTGGCAGGGCACTGACCCGGCCACGGGCTTTCAGCTGGTGAAGCGCCCCGATGGCAAGGTGCTGCGGATTGCCGACTTGGTGGACGATGATCCGGCCAAGCGGGACAAGGTTTCCGCCTCGCTCAAGGACCCTAGCCAGAAGAACAATCGCGATCATGTGGACATCATCATCGCGCTCGGTATGGCGAAGGAAGGCTTTGACTGGATCTGGTGCGAACACGCGCTGACCGTAGGCTATCGGTCGAGCCTGACGGAGATTGTGCAGATCATCGGACGGGCCACGCGGGATGCGAAGGGCAAGACCCACGCGCGCTTCACCAACCTGATCGCTGAACCGGATGCTTCGGAAGAAGCGGTGCGCGAAGCCGTCAACGACACGCTGAAGGCCATCGCGGCGAGCTTGCTGATGGAGCAGGTGCTGACGCCCAAGTTCGAGTTCAAACCGAAAACCCCTGCCAGCACGGCACAAGAGGGCTTCGACTATGGCGAGAACGGGTATGACGACAGCAAGTGCAATGTCGGTTTCAATGAAGAGAAGGGCACGTTCCAGATCGAGATCAAGGGCCTGACCCAGCCCAAGAGCCCGGAAGCCAACCGCATCTGTGAGAACGACCTGAACGAGGTCATCACGGCCTTCGTTCAGGACAAGACCGCGATCGAGCGCGGGCTGTTCGATGAGGAAATGGTGCCGGAAGAGCTGACCCAGGTGAAAATGGGTAAGATCGTTCGCGACAAATATCCCGAGCTGGATGAGGCCGATCAAGAGACCGTGCGCCAGCACGCCATTGCCGCGATGAATTTCACGCAACAGGCCAAGAAGACGCTGTTGGGGGATGGCACTGATGCGCCGTCCAATACCGCCTTTGTCGATGGCGTTCGCCAGTTCGCCCTGAGCGTCAAGGAGCTGGACATCGACCTGATCGACCGGATCAATCCGTTCAGCGAAGCCTATGCGATCCTTGCCGAGACCATGAGCAAGGAAAGCTTGAAAGAGGTGGCCGCGGTTATCGAGGCAAAAAAGATCAAGCTGTCCCCGGAGGAAGCCCGAGACCTCGCCAAGCGTGCTGTGAAGTTCAAACAAGAGCGTGGGCGGCTGCCGTCATTGACCTCCACGGATGCCTGGGAGAAACGCATGGCCGAAGGCGTGGCCTTCCTCACGCGCATGAAGCAGGAGGCGATGAATGGCTAACATATTCACCGATGATGATGATGCCCTGCTGTCCGACTTGGGGATCGAGGTCGAGAAGAAGAAGCAGGTCACGCGGACGCTCCGCGAGGAACGGATCGTTGCGGGCTTCGAGGACATCCAGAAATTCGTCGCCGAGCATAGACGCCTGCCTCAGCAATCCGAGGACGGCGATATCTTCGAACGGCTTTATGCCGTGCGCCTTGAGCGGCTGCGGGGGCTGCCGGAAGCCGCTGACCTTCTTGCCGACCTGGACGCGGATGGCCTTCTTTCCGGAGCCGAGGTGACGCCCGTTGCCGACGATCTGGATGATGATGCGTTGCTTGCCGCGCTCGGCGTCGAGGTCGAGGCCTCCCCTATCACTGAGCTTAAGCATGTCCGTTCAAACGCCGAACGCAAGGAGGCGGAGGACATCGCAAACCGTCAACGGTGTGAAGATTTCGAAACCTTCCAACCGCTGTTCGAGAAGGTACAACGTGAACTGGATGCCGGGCAGCGCGAAACCCGCCCCTTCGAGTTGAAGGCCGAGATCCAGATGGGTCGCTTCTTCATCGTGGAGGGGCAAAAGGCCTATGTCGCGGAGATGGGCGAGGAGACCCTTACCGATCAAGGTCGGAGGGATGCCCGCCTGCGCGTCATCTTCGACAACGGCACCGAAAGCAAAATGCTGATGCGTTCGCTGCAGCGAGCTCTGAATAAAGACCAGGCCGGACGGCGGATCACTGAAACTGTCGCAGGGCCGTTGTTCTCGGACGCGCCCGAAGACGGCGACAGCACCACAGGAACAATCTATGTCCTGCGCAGCAAGTCCGATCATCCGATGGTGTCCGAGAACCGGGATCTGGTCCACAAGATCGGCGTGACCACCTTGGGCGTCGAGAAACGAATTGCCGGTGCGCAACTCCAACCTACTTTCTTAATGGCGCAGGTTGAAGTCGTGGCGACCTATGAACTCTACAACATCAACCAGACCCGGCTTGAGAACCTGATCCATCGGATTTTCGGGACTGCACAGCTCGACATCGAAATTCCGGATCGGTTTGGCCGTCCTGTGACGCCCCGAGAGTGGTTCCTGGTGCCGCTGTTCGTCATCGACGAGGCGGTTCAGAAGATCAAGGACGGCACGATCACCAAGTTTCGCTATGACCCAGACAAGGCCAGCCTCGTCGCCAACTGAAACCTATTAAGAGTGTAAGAGTGACGGCTCCAGGTGTGCCGGTAGCATCGAGCGGCACATGGAGTTGGCCAAGAGCCGTAGTAGGCTCTCCTGGTGGCGACTGCAAAGTGCAGACCGCGCCATCGGGCGGAGAACAGAGGTGGTCGCGGGATTTCGGGCCAGGTGCTAAGCTGTGGCGCCTGAGGAAGAACGCACAGAAATGACCAAACGGAAACGCTATTCGGCAGAGTTCAAGGCGAAGGTGGCTTTGGAGG
>JBKDZY010000480.1:0-9193 GCA_047971765.1 Hyphomicrobiaceae bacterium
GCAGCGGCGGAAGAGACGTTCGCTCGTGTCCTGCGCCTTCACCGGCTCCTTCTCGCGCTCTGCGCCGTCTCTGTCGGGGCGGCGGTCATCGGCGCCAACGGAGGCTTCTACTGACCCCAAAGGTCATGCGGCAATACGCGCCCACAGCAAAGGCGTTGACGGGCGTGACCAAGGCTGCTGCGATAGGCATCCATTTTTCCGGGAGACCGCCATGCGCCAAGTCCATTTCGTTGCCTTCCTGCAGGCACAAAACTGCACCACGCTGCCGGCATCGTGGCGTCATCCCGACGCGCGAACCGACAGTTTCAGCCCAGAATACTACCAGCACATCGCCCGCGTGCTCGAAGAGGGCAAGTTCGATTGCGGCTTCTTCGATGACCGTCTTGCGATGCCGGACATGTTCCAGGGCGATCATGCCCATACGGTCCAGAACGGCATCCGGTGCGTGAAGCTCGACGCAGCCACCTGCCTGATGACCATGGCCGCCGCGACCACCCGACTCGGCATCGGCGCGACCTACTCCACCACCTATTTCGACCCGTTCCATGTCGCGCGCCTGTTCCAGACCATCGACCTGATGACCAAGGGGCGGGCGGCCTGGAACTGCGTCACCTCGGTAAACGACAACGAGGCGCGCAACATGGGCCGGGGTGACGAGCACCTGGAACATGACATGCGCTACGACCGCGCGGACGAGTTCATGGAGATCGTGCTCGGCCATTGGGATTCGTGGGACGACGACGCGGTCGTGGTCGACAAGGCGAACAACCTCTATGCCCATCCCGACAAGGTCCGCAGGATCGACTACAAGGGCAAGTTCATGGCGAGCCGGGGACCGTTCACCGTGCCTCGGAGCCCGCAGGGGCATCCTGTCGTGATGCAGGCCGGCATGAGCGGACGTGGGCGCAAGTTCGCCGCCCGCTGGGGCGAGTTGCTGTTCGTCGTACATCACAGCCTGGAGAAGGGCCGCAAGGCCTATGCCGAGGGCAAGCAGGCGGTTGCGGATGCTGGGCGCGACCCCGATTCCCAGAAGATCTGCACGCTCTTCTATCCGGTGACGGCAGCCACGAAAATGGAAGCCGAAGACAAGAAGGCTGCCTACGACAAGCTGCCGAACGACATCGACCAGCTTTCGCTGCTGTCCGAGGCGTTGAACTACGATTTCTCGCGAAAGGGCCTCGACGAGCCCTTCACGGACGAGGAGCTGCGCTCGATCAACGGCATGCAATCGATGCGCGACCGCGTGCTGGAGACCGGTACCAAGAACCCGACCGTGCGCGATTTCATGCAGATTACGGGACGCGGCCTTCTGAAAGAGGCCTGGGTCGGCGGACCGAAAGAGATCGCCGACATGATCGAGGAATGGTGGTCCACGCCGGCCTGCGACGGTTTCGTCGTGGGGCCCACGCATCAGCCGGGCTGCTTCGAGGACTTCGTGAAGCATGTGGTGCCGGAGCTTCAGAAGCGCGGCATCTACCGGAAGGACTACACCGGCGCGACGCTGCGCGATCACCTCGGCCTGCAGCGACCCGACATCGGCTATCTCCGCAACGCGGGCAACAAGCAGGCGGCGGAATAGTCTCGCTGCGGTTTGTTGCGCTCACCGGCTGTGCCCGCCTTTCGGCCGGGCCCTGCGCGTGTCTCACGCCGCGCGCTTGGGGCCCCGCACGGTGCGGATGATTTCCGCCATGACGGAGACGGCGATCTCGGCCGGCGTCTGGGCACCAATGTCGATGCCGATGGGGGCGCGGATCTTCGCGATCTGCTCTTCCGTGATGCCCGCTTCGAGCAATCGCTCGCGCCGCTTGGCGTGGTTGCGCTTCGAGCCAAGCGCGCCGACGTAGAGACAATCGGCGGTGAGGCCGAGTTTCAGCGCCTCGTCGTCGATGTGGCCGACATGGGCCAACGCCACCACCGCCGTATAGGGATCGAGACCGATCTTCGGCAGCACATCCTGGGGCCATTCGGCGTGCAGGGTTATCCCAGGGAAGCGATCGGGTGATGCAAATGCGGAGCGCGGGTCGATGACCTGCACCTCATAACCCGAGAGCCTGGCGATCTCGGCCAGCACCTGGCCGATATGGGACGCACCGACAACCAGGATGCGGGCGGGCGGCACCAGAGCATGCAGGAACACATCGCCCTCGGGTGTCGACTTCAGCCCGCTCTTGGCGGTGTTGAAGCGGTTGGCGATGTCATCGGGCACGCCCTCGTCCTCACGGGTAAAGATGCGCTTGCTGCCGTCGTCGAGACGGGTCTCGATGACTAGGCCGCGCCGCTGCTGCTGGGCCTCGACGGCGCGCTCCACCAGATCGCGGCCGCCAGCCTTGGCCTCGACACGCTCGACATAGACCTTGACCTTGCCGCCGCACGGCAACCCGGCCCGCCACGCCGTTTCATCGGCCACGCCGAACTCGAGCAGCTTGGGTTTGCCGGTTTCGATGATCTCTTCGGCTTCGACGATCACATCGCCTTCGATGCAGCCACCAGAGACCGAGCCCTGGAAGCGGCCATCCTTGGCCACGGCCATCTGGCCGCCGGTCGGCACGGGTGCAGAGCCCCAGGTATCGACGACCGTGGCAATGGCAACGGTTCCATCAGCATCGAGCCAGTCGCGCGCGGCTTCCAGGACGCCATGTCCATCGCGCGCCGTAACGGGTGCAGGCATATCAGCCATGAGCGGGCTCCTTATCGGTGCAGGTTTGGCTTGAATGTAGCGCACCAGCAGGCGCAACGGCAATTCTTCCAACAGACGGGGCTCGTCCCGGACCCATGGCACGCCTGCGCCCACGGGGAACCGGGTGCTGCATCAGCAGTCCGTGTCTGCCCGCATCCGGCTGCGGAGCGGGATCACTCGACGGTGACGGCAATGACCGTGGTGTTGTCCTGGTGGGGTTCGCCGGCGCCGTCCACTGCGTCAATGATTGCGCTGACGATGGCTTGCGGGCCGTTGGCGACGTGTTCGGCGATCAGCTCCTCGATTTCCGCAGCCTCGAGCGTGTGGATACCATCCGACGAGATCAACACGACATCGCCCCGAGCCAGCGCCAACGGGCGTTCAGGCGTATCGACCAGTTCGATTTCCTCGCCCGTGACCGCCGAGCGCAGGAAGTGGCGTCGCGGGTCATGGCGGGCTTCTTCCGCCGTCATCTTGCCCTGTGCGACCAGACGGTCAATGACAGGGGCGAGCGAGTGATCCTCGTTGAGTTGCACAAGCTCGCCTTCACGGTAGAGATACATCGGGCTGTCGCCGACGCTGATCCACCGCATGCCGTGCTCACCGAACGCGGTGCCCACGAGCGTCGCGCCCATGCCTGAAAGCGTCGGGTTCTGCTCCACCGTCCTGCGGATCGCATCATTGGCGGTGGCAAGCGCGTTCTCGAGCCGGGCGTCGAGTGCACCTGCTCCGTTGACGAACGCCTCGATGAACTCACTGCATAGCGTGCTGGACGCGAGAGCGCCGCCGGCGTGGCCTCCCATGCCATCGGCCAGGACCGCCAACAACACAGTGCTGGCGGTCTGCCCTGACGCACCCTGATCCACCAGCGGTTCAGGACCAGGCCAAACGGCCGAGGCATCCTCCTGATACGGTCTTGCGCCCTGGCTGGCGCCGCTGGCATGTCGAAACTGGAACATCAATCCTCGATTTCGGTGAGCTCTCCCCAATCGAAATCACTACCGCAAAACGGCACGAAAACAAGTTGGGTACGCCCCATGGTGATGACATCCATGGCCGACAATTCCACCGCGCCCGTTGGCTTCTGGTCGTTGACAGCCACGATATTGGTCTTTGCCAGATTGGGCACCAGCAGGAAGCGCCGGTCAACCGAATCATACCGGATATAGGCCTGCTCCTCACCGGAAATGCTCTCATCGCCGAAATCTATGGGGATGCGCTGGCTGGCGGCACGCCCGACAGTATTGTTGCCCTCGTAGATGGGGCGGAAAGCACCGAGGCCCAGCCCTCCAACGACAACCAGCCACCCGACCACTGGATCCTGGTGGAATTCGCCACGCCTGGCGGGCGTCTTGCCACGGACGAGCTGGGTACGGCCCCCCGAGGCCTGGCCACTGCCCTGACGCGACGGCGCACGGGTGACCCGCGTCCGGGGCATGTCACTTCCGCTGTCCTGGCTTCCCCGGGCCTCGCGCGCGGCCTCGGATGCCGAGGGCAGTGCCACGGGCGTCTGCACCGGCGTCACTTTCGGTTCCGGCAGGGCGGGCGGACCGCCGGAGCCCGACGACTCCGCGCTCAATTGCAGGGGGCCGCTGCGGGCTGCCGCCGCCAGGGCTTCTCGCAGCGAACCACCCATCCGCCGCTCATCGTTGTCGCTTCCATTGGATGCCGTCATATCCCGTGTCTCCCACCGCGCAACCGCTTCCGGCCAGGACGCGGCGCTGGCCCTCCTCACTGGAGGGCCGCAGGACCTTCGACATCGGTGCTGCGGCCGTCCGCCAACGCAGGTGACGAATCAATGTGACCTGCATGAGCTTTATTTGTGGCCGCAGAATGGGGCTCAACTATGGGCTTGGCCGGGAGACGTTGATAAAATTCGAAACGCGCACCGCCCATTTCCACGATATCGCCATCAGCAAGGTGGCTGCGCCTGACCGGTCTGCCATTGACGACGATGGCGCCGTCGCCTGCATCGCTGACATCGAGGATTTCGTACTGGTAGTCGTCGTTGCGCCAGACAATGGCGTGAAAGTCGCTCAATCCGAAATTCGCCAGCCTGATGTCGCAATCGACACCTGCGCCGACCCGGTTCAACTGGGCGAGTTCCGTTGGTTCGCATGCCTCGTTGCCGGTCAACCGGAGCGAAGCCGGCAAACTGTGGCGTGCGGGCGCGGGCTCGGGGTGCTGCCTCTGGAGAATGGCGGCGATCTCGCGCCTGCGGTTCAGATACCGGCTGATCCCGACAACGATGGCCAGCACAGGCACGCTGGCGCCACCGGCAACGGCGCTGACGGCGACGGGATGGGTCTCGAACCCTTGCACCGTCCAGGCGACCGCGCGATCCACGATCACGTGGATGGCATCGGCGAGCATGGCTGCCGCGGACAGAAAGGCACCCGCCACGCCGCCCGGATGCTCGGCAATGACTGGACTCACCGCAAACCAGAGGACTGCCGCGACGGCAGGCCCCGCAACCATCAGCGCGGTCAAGGGTGAAAGTGCTGGTCGAATGCCGGCAATCCTCGGCGTCGCCATCCTACTCCTCCGTCCTCGGCAAGGTGACGCTCGATGGCGGCCATAAAATGGCTCTTTTCCGAAAAACTTACGGTCCGAACGCTGCACAATACGGCACTTGTTTCCCCGTATAGTAGATCAGCAACGTTAAATGGTCGTTCATAAGCCGCCCGGCCGACGATGCCAATTGCGGCCGATATTGGCGCTTCGGGGCGCCAAATTTTGCCCGAAGCCCTTTGTTTCGCCATATTATTGGCGAGAGTTTTACCGGGAGAGTTCGGGCGAGGCAGACGTGGCGGCGACTTCGGCGTGGGCCGGTTTCATATGTTTGTCTCATTGCGCCTTTAGCGCGATCCCGTGCATGGCCCGACCGGTTGTACCAGCTGGATGCATGAGGTTCTGCCTACTGATTTCGTCAAGGAACGTGCGTGCTCTGGACTGTTGTTTCGGAGGCTGATCCACATCACCATGAGCTACTGATGTGATTCCAAACCGGGCGATCAGGCTCCACAAAACCTATGGGGGGATCAGCGTGATCCGACGAGCGGGGCTGGCATTGGCTGCTGCACCGCATAATCCGAGCGGCGCGGGAGTGGCGACATGAGCGACATGGTGGCGCTCAAGTCCGGGACAATGCTGGCTGACGACTATCGGATCTAGCGTGTTCTCGGTGCCGGAGGCTTCGGTATTACCTATATAGACGAGGAGGTTTCGCTCGCGCGGCTCGTCACCATCAAGGAATATTTCCCGATCGACTTCGCGGCGCGCGATCCGCTTGAAGACGTCGTGCCCCGCAGCCAGGGATCCGAGGGAGACTACAACTGGGGTCTCGACCGCTTCCTGGCCGAAGCGCAAACGCTGGCGCGCTTCAATCATTCCAACATCGTCAAGGTCTACCGGTTCTTTCCGGCCCGCAACACCGCCTACATGGTGCTGCACTACGAGGACGGGCAAAGCCTGAAGGGTTGGCTAAAAAATCTCGGCCGCGCGCCGCGCCAGCACGAACTCGACAAGCTTCTGGAACCGCTTCTCGATGCGCTCGAGACTATTCACAAGGCCGATTATCTGCATCGCGATATTGCGCCGGACAACATCATGATCCGGCGCGATGGCCAGCCGGTTCTCATCGACTTCGGATCGGCACGCGGCGACATCGCGAAACACTCAAAGACGATCTCGGCGCTGGTGAAACCTGGATATAGCCCCTACGAGCAATACGCGACGACGGCCAGCCGGCAGGGGCCCTGGACAGACATCTATTCACTTGGTGCGACGCTTTATGAAGCGGTGACGAACAAGCGCCCGCCGGATGCGCCAACGCGCATGGTGATGGACGAGATGATCCCGCCTGCGGATGCCGCCCTCTCGTCGTACAGGCCGGGCTTCCTGGCAGCGATCGCGCGATCACTGAAACTCGACATGGCGGAACGTCCGCAATCGGTCGGGCAATGGCGAACGGAGTTGATGGCGCCGCCCGTGAAACCGGCACCGCAAGCGGCGGGAGGCGCGGCGGAGGCGGGCAGCGGCCGCAAGGCCCGCGCCGAGGCAAAAGCCAAGGCCAAGTCCGCGCCACCAAAGGCCGGCGTGGCCCAACCGGTGCAGGAACCCGCGATGGCGGACGCGGCGGATGCCAAGGCGTTCGACCCGGCTGCTTCGGGTCAGGGCCAGCCGGCGGAGGCCGCGCCAAAACGGGCCACGGCGCTGGTCGTGGACGATGGCATCGCGGCTGGTGCGGACATGGCCGAGGCGACGTCACGATCCGGGTCGCCGCGTGGGCTGGCTCACGCCTTCCTGGCGGGCTGGCGGAAGGCGGCATCGACCGAGACGGACTCGCTGCGCGCGGCCCAGCACCCGCCTGCGCAACAACAACCCCGACCGATCGGAAAGGCTGCCCAGGCCGCAGCGAAGGACAATCCGGCAAACGGCAAACAGCCTGCACCGGGGGCGGCCAGTGTGCAGGGCGCCAAGAGTGATCCGAAGCCCAGGCAGGCGAATGACGATCCGCCTGCCGTCGGCCGCGCCACGGTCGCTGCCGTGCAGAACGGCAAGGCCCGGGCGGAAAAGGCGGCCCAGTCACCTGCCAAGGCGCAGCCGAAACCACCCGGGAAGGCCATGCAGTGGCCAGCTCTGTTCAAACAGAAGACAGACAGGAAGGCTGCACCGCCTGCACCAGAGCCCGGAGCGCGCCAGGCAACGCCGCGCGCCTTCCGCCGGCGTGCGGGCCGTCGCTGGCGCCCTCTCGTCGTGAAACTCGTCATCGGGCTTGGCATCGCCGCGCTTGCCGTGATGCTCCAGGACAAGCTGCCGATCGTGAAACGCGAAGGTACGGGCGTGCTGACCAGTCACTCGGGCATGGACGTGGCGCTGGCGCGCATCGCTGCGCACAAGGGCCCTGTGACCGGCCTGTCGTACACGCCCGACGGCCATGTGCTCATCAGTGGATCGGAAGATGGCACGGTCAAGATCTGGGACCCGGCCAAGGGCGAACTGGTGCGGACCATAGCCTTGGCTGATGGCGCCATCTCGAGCCTCGCCATTGCCGGTGGCCGCGTTGCGGCTGCGCACAGGGATGGAACCATTTCGGTCGTCAACCAGGACACGGGCACGACCGCAGCCAGGTTTAAGTCCGGAGCCAATGGCGTGCGCAGCATCCTGTTTGCCGGAAGCACCGTCGAGCTGGCGATCGGCAGCAACCAGGGGACGGTTGAACTCTGGAATATCGAGAAACCGGAGAGTGCGACCAAGGTGTTCGATGGCCACGACGGCGCCGTTGTGGCATTGGCCTACGCCGAGCGCGGACCGTTCATCGCTTCTGGCGGGCGCGACGGCACCATCCGGCTGTGGCACCTCACCAAGGGAGAGCTGGTGCGGGCCTATCGGCAAGGCCACGATGCCCCGGTGACGGCACTGGCGTTCAATCCCACCGGCACCATGCTGGTGTCTGCAGACCAGGCCGGGCAGGTGCGGCTGTGGTCGACCTACTCGAACCGTTTGAAGCGGCGCCTGGATGGACCAGCCGGCGCGATCAACTGCGTGGCCACGACACCCGACAACGAATATGTCATCTCAGGCGGCGCGGATGGCACGGTCAGGATCTGGGGCGCACAAACCGGCAAGCTCTGGCGGACAGTCAAGGCCGGCGCCAGTGCCGTGACCTCGGTCACGGTATCGCCCGACACCAGGAAGCTCGCGGTCGGCTTCGCCGATGGCGCAGTTCGCATATTCGACTTCGATGCAACCGGCAGGCAGCAGGGCAGCGGCTGAGGCCGCAGGACCGTTTGGAGGGTTCTGGTTGAACCGGGATCGGTCCGGCCTGCTCGTGCTCACGCTCCGGGCACTGTATCAGCCTGCGGCTGGGCGCTCCGCAAGGGCGGCGCTTGCTGCCTGAGCCCCATTCGCCGCCTGCGCGTTTCCGCATCAGGCGGAAACGCTGTCAATTGGAAATGATGCCATAAGTTGGACCGGCAAACGGAAAATCGGACGCGCGCCAGCGTCTTGATTGAAGGCCTCCTTCACATCTTTTGATGGAAGCCCGCCTCGGTGCTTGTCTCGTCCATGGTCCCCCTCAAGGGGATATGCCGTCCACGGCCTCGGCAAGAGACGACATCAACGACCGATGCTCCGTCACCGCCTTCGATGACTTTGTCGTCTCGGCCTTCTTTTCCGGTTTGGTTTTCAGTCCTGCCGGACTTGCCAGGGCGACGGCTGCCTTGAGCGCGAGGTCGGATGCCGACAGCCCCTGATTGGCCGGCTCCTTTGTGACGTCACCCAATTCGGGTTCAACCTTCTCGGGCGCGCGCTCGGCCATGACGGCTGCGATGGCGTCCGACAGGGAATCCGCACTGGACTTCGCATCCGCCTTGGCAACGGGCAGCTCCGGCGGCGAAGGCGGAACCTTCTCCGGCATGACCTTCACCACCGGCGGCGCCTTCCTCTCGGCATCCGTTCTAGGTTGGGATGCCTTTTTCGGCGTCTCGTCGAGGGTCGGCAGATAGAGCGAAT
>JBKDZY010000481.1:0-5133 GCA_047971765.1 Hyphomicrobiaceae bacterium
ACGGCTCTGTTCACCGACCCGCAGACAGCGGGCCAGCCAGATTCGCGCGCCGATCCGGCGGGCGATCATGGCCGGGATGGCGACCGAGCGGGCATCCTTGCCAAAGAACGGAACGGGGATGCCGTTCTTGTCGTAGAGATCGCACACCAGCCCCAGCCGTCCGCCGTTGCGCACGAGATCGGTAATCTGGCGGGCGGTCTTCTGCCCTTCCGCCCAGTTTCCGTCGACCTTGCCCTTGCCCAACAGTCCGCCAGGATAGAGCTTGCGCCGCTGATAGCGGAGAAGATTGTCGACATATGGGTTCTTGACGGTGCGGTATACGGCCGCTGGATTGGCGCCGGCGACCACCAGTGGCCAGATGGCCAGTTCCCAGTTGCCCATATGAAGTGAGCAGCCGATGGCTGCGCCGAGCTTGTCCTTGTAACGGGCAAAGATCTTCTCGTTCGCGATCTTGATGCGATCCGGTTCCTCGATGAGGCGATCAATCTGCATCGTTTCCGCCATCACCCGGCCGAGATTTCCCCACATCGCCCGTGCGATGGCATCGCGCTCGGCCAGTGACTTTTCGGGAAATGCAATCGCGAGATTGTCGAGTGCCCGCTTGTGGCGGCGCAGGTGCGGTGCAATGGCGCGCCAGACGGTCGATGAAACGTTCGACGCGATATCCAGTGGCATCAGCCGCACGAGGCCCATCAGGACCAGCAGCAGGCCGTATTCCAGGCGGTGTTGCAGATCGACGAGGATTGGGGTCATAACCGCTCCGGCACGATTGAACGTGGCCGTGCTTCCCGTGCGGAAACGGCCTGTCGCCTCGCTTGCCGATTTATGTGCGGCGGGTCAATACCTGCCACTGCCGCATGGGGATAGTCTCAGGCGGGCTCGAGGAGTTGGGGCAACGCGCCTTGCGGACCGATTCCCATCTGCATGGCTCTGGTCCGCAGCCACGGTACGGTGTTGATGGCCGAAAGGCCGACGCTTCGGGCCAGATCGCCGAAACCGCCGAAGGCATAGAGTGAGCGATTGAGGCCATCGACGGCCCACGAGCGGGTGGTGACGTCGGCGCGGCGGGCGCTGTCGAAGGCCGACATGATGTCTTCCGAGCCAATATCCTGTCCGGTGCGGGCCGCGTCGCCAGTGATCTGGGCGAGCCAGGCCGCGTCCCGGAGGCCGAGGTTCAGTCCCTGGGCCCCGATGGGAGGGAGCTGGTGTCCGGCTTCGCCGATCAAGGCAATGCGGTTGGATGCGAATTTGCGGGCTGTTAGACCGGAGAGCGGGAATACCCGGCGCGGGCCGATGTCCGAGATCGGCCCCAGGATGCCGGCCAGCCTGGTCTCGAGCAGTTCGCGGAATTCCGTCTCGGAGAGTTCGGCAATCCGCTGGGCCTCCTCTGGTTCCTCGACCCAGACGAGACTGGATGACCTCCCCGGCAGCGGCACGGTGGTCAATGGGCCGTGGCGGAAGTGGAATTCACTGGAGATGTCGGCGTGGGGCCGGCGGTGCGCGAAGCGTGTTGCGAGTGCGGACTGTGGATAACTCCAGGTCTCGGAAGTGATGCCGGCAGCGTCGCGGCATCGGGATCTGGCACCGTCTGCCGCGACCAGGAGTGGCGCGCGTACTCCGTTGCCGTTCGATAGGGCAAGTGAAACGTGGTTCGCCTCGACCTCAACACGGTTCGCGAGCGCCGTGTGCCAGGCAATTCGCGGTGATTGGCGAACAGCATCCGCGAGGGCTGACAGCAGATCACGATTCTCGAAATTGAGCCCGAACGCCTCGCGTCCGATTTCTTCGGCCTGAAACAGGATCTCGGGCGCGCGCAGCAAACCTCCGGTGGCGTCGATGAGGCGGAGGCCCGCGAGAGGCTGGGCGAGCGGCCGCAGTTCGGGCAGTGCTCCAATGTGCTCAAGGAAATCCACGCTTGCGCCGAACAGGGCCGTCGTGCGTGTGTCCCGGGCGCTTCGTTCCGGAGTAATGTCTTCGCCAACAAGTGCGACCGCCTCGTGGGTGGTGGCCATGGCGAGGGCCGCGGCCAGGCCGGCGAGGCCGGTTCCAACTACAACACATGATGACTTGTTCATCGGGTGCCCTCTTGGTGGGGGATGTGCAGGTTTGCTCGTGCGTGACGTGCCGGTGGGCCCACCGGTGATCCGGTTTCCATCATTGCCACAAGTTCTCCCCATTCCGAAGCAAGAGAGGGACAGCACATGCCGTTGTCCCGCGGTGCTGGGCAAACGTCGACACCCCTTGAAGTGGGTGCGCAAGCTAAAATGCAACGAATGATTGATCCCAATGGCGTCCGGCAAAATGGAGCGCGGGCGGCAAGCCGTTCCCTTAAAGCCACAGCATTGATGCGCGTGCGCAACAAATATTTTTGGCGTAGGCCAACTCTCTGAAATATGGCTGAAATTGTCGGGAGCAGAGGCTTTTCGATGGGAGCGTCCGCACGTCCGGCACTACGCCTGCGTGAAGCTGAAACCTGCCTTAAAAGGCGATATCTGAGCCGCGAGTGTTAAGCTCTCTTTGCCCCTGATTTCGCCTTGGCGCGATGGTATTAATTTCTTTTATTTCTTTCCAAATCAGTATGTTGCATCCAGTTCACTTAGCCTGACGATTCGCGAATCGTGGCATTAAAATCACAAGCCATGTTTGAAACAGGGTTGTTAGCGGTTTTAAGCTTAACAGACGGCGCGTCCGCCCTTAAGTGTTAGGTCACCGACCCCGGGGGATACCCGTATCAGGCAATCGCAACCGAAGGGTATGAGCCGAGGGTGGGACGTTAAAGACCTTCAGCGTACGTGGGCTCAAGTACCAGTAGCTTGAGTGGCGTTAGTCCAGGAGATGAGAGTAATGTATGGGGGACTGCTTAAGTCGACTAGCGCCGTGGCGATGCTCGCTGCCGCTGGTCTTTTTGCAAACGCAAGCGCGGCGGACCTTGGTGGTGACTGCTGCGCCGATCTCGAAGAGCGGGTTGCGGAACTCGAGTCGACCACGGTTCGCAAGGGCAACCGCAAAGTCAGCCTGAAGATTTCCGGTTTTGTTGGCTCCCAGGTGATGTACTGGGACGATGGCACCCAGTCTGACACGTATGTCGGCATGGACGGTGGCAACATCTTCTCACGCTGGCGCTTCACCGGGTCTGCCAAGATCAGCCCGGAGATCACGGCAGGGTTCACCTATGAATTCGGCCTGAACCGTCACTCGATCTCTGGTGCGAACCAGGGCAACGGCTCGCTGTTGAATGGCTCCGGTGCCGGTGATGATG
This sequence comes from Hyphomicrobiaceae bacterium, assembly GCA_047971765.1. Taxonomy (GTDB): domain Bacteria; phylum Pseudomonadota; class Alphaproteobacteria; order Rhizobiales; family Hyphomicrobiaceae. Next base: position 3,260 of record JBKDZY010000481.1, read on the forward strand.
GTGGCGAGTGCACCAACTCGTGCATCCGCGACACGACGGTGTGGTTGCGTCATGCGCGCCTCGGTATGGTCAAGATCGGCCAGGGTTCGACCGCGACGGACAACCTGATCCTCATTGACCTGGGGCAGAAGGGTGTGGGCTCGACGCCGGATTCGGCACTTTACAACGGCTCCTTTGCCCTCCGTGGCAACAACGGCCAGTTTGCCGGCAACGGTTCGACGGTGCTGAACTGGGGCCAGGCTATCCGTGGTCATGAATCGTTCGATACGTCCCGGCGCAATCACGTCCTGTACGAGACGCCGACCATCTTCGGCTTCACGGCCCAGGCGGCCATCGCAGAAGATAACTTCTGGGATGTGGCGTTGCGCTATGCTGGCGAATTCGGCGGCTTCCGCTTCGCGGCCGGCGTCGGCTACCAGGAAGATGGCGAGTTCAACGCACCGAACGGCGCGGCAGGTAGTGGCATTGCGGCTGGCAACTACACGGTCATTTGCAACAACAACTGCGACGTGACCTCGAAGGAAGTCAAAGGGTCTGCCTCTCTCTTGCATGTTCCCACTGGTTTGTTCGTTACGGGCGCTGGTGGTCAGCGTCAGCTTGACGGACGTTGGGATCCGGGTGTCTACAACTCGGATTACGCCGGTCCTGATCTGACCTGGTGGTATGTGTCTGGTGGTATCTCGAAGAACTTCTTCGGGGTTGGCAAGACGGTGCTCTATGGTGAGTACCTCGACTCCAAGGGTGGTCTTGAGCAGTCGGCATTCCTGTCGACGGTCAACAACAATGGCTACGCGGTCAACCAGACGAACACCGGTCGGTCCAGCAGCGAAGTCCAGATGTGGGGTGTTGGTGTGACCCAGTACCTCGATGCGGCGGCGATGGAGCTGTTCGCGACCTACAAGAACTACTCGCTGGATGCGTCGGGCTTCACCAACGAGCCTGCTCTGAACAAGAACTCGGGCGGCGTGTCCGATTTCTCGACGGTCATCGTCGGCACGAAGATCAACTTCTGATCCGTTTCAAGCGAACCAACGAGACTGTGAGGGCCGCCTTTGGGCGGCCCTTCGCTTTTTATATGATGCCTTGGGTGGAGACTTCTGCTGTTTCTCCGTGCTGCCTGCCATGCTCAGCGCCCGGGTCGTGTGTGCTCTGCTCAACGGTTCTCTTGTCGTGTCCAGGGCCGACTTTAATGGGACCCTGGCTTGAGGAACTGTTGCCCGTCGAGTCACGTGTTTGTTCGGGCGGCAGATTCGCCTTCCATTGACATCTTCAGCTCCCTTGATGGCGTGAAAACAAAGCGCGCCATAACAATATTTAGATCAAACTAGATAATAAATAATCAGAGTAATCGCGTGTGCAAAACTCGTGTCATCAGGGCTACAATTATTGGTTCGAAGACGGTTTGTTGTGTGTCTGTATTTGGTCGCTCTCGGGGAATGAACCAATTCTTCTATTCAAGTACTAGTCGAGAGGCGGGCACACAACAAAAACAGGACAATTCCGGGTCGGTGTCATGAGATCACAAGGTCTCTTTTCGAGCCGGAAGCCAAAAGCGCAGGAAGCATAGCCCGGCGCCAATATGGCCCATCCCCGCCGCTGAGTATCCCGAGTTTGTCATGGTTGCGTTGTGCGTAGCACGTGCCTCTCCGAGATGACGCGCGCTTCACGCGCGTGCGTGCGGTCCCGAAGAGGCTCGGAAGACAGTGCCGGGCTGCGCGTGCTGTTTCCTGCAACAAACGAACTGGAGAGACCGAGAATGAAGACGACCACAACGTTCGCAATTGCGGCGGTCGCCTCGGCTCTGATGGGGACATCCGCCCTTGCCGCCGATCTTGGCGGTAGCTGCTGCGCCGACCTTGAAGAGCGGATCGCCG
>JBKDZY010000482.1:0-2825 GCA_047971765.1 Hyphomicrobiaceae bacterium
AGGCCGTGATGCGGATAGCCGGCGCCCCGCAAGGGCGGCGTCCGGTGTGCAGACCTTGGCGCTGCGGGATGTCGTCGGCGAAGACTGGTCCGCGCTGGCCTTGCTGCTCGCCCCCTTTCTCCTTGTCGCCTTGTCGCTTGGAATGGAGCGCAGCGTGCGCCCGTTCCTCCAGCACATTCCCGAACAGGTCGTTGCCAGCAAGGCGCCAGAACCGTCTTCGGCTTTGCCGGCGTCCAACCCGGCCAGCCAAGGGGCTATGTCGCCTCCGCGTGTGCTCCCGCGCCTGGCACTGCTGGTGGAGCCGCCTCCGCCTGTGCTCCCGCGCCTGGCACTGCTGGTGGAGCCGCCTCCGCCTGTGCTCCCGCGCCTGGCACTGCTGGTGGAGCCGCCTCCGCCTGTGCTCCCGCGCCTGGCACTTCTGGTGGAGCCGCCCCCGCCTGTGCTCCCGCGCCTGGCGCTTCTGGTGGAGCCACCTCCGCCTGTGCTCCCGCATCTGGCGCTTCTGGTCGAGCCGCCCCCGCTTGTGCTTCCCCGTCTGGCACTGCTGGTGGAGCGGCCCCCGCCCGTGCTCCCGCCTCTGACTCTGCTGTCCCGCGCAGAGGAGCCAACGGCCCTGTGCATGGCGTCAAATGCAATCCTGGCTGCGCGCCGCGTGAGGGCGCTGCCGCCGCGACCGCTCTTCGCAGATGGCTCGGAATTTGGTGAAGCGCTCGCAAAAGCAGCCAGCAAGCAGTTGAACAAGCTGGTGATCTACAATGCGCGCTATCAGACCATCGCCTATCCCATGGGAGATGTGGCGCCGCTGTTTGGCGTATGCACGGATGTGATTGTTCGCGCCTACCGGGAGCTCGGCATTGATTTGCAGGCCCTCATCTACAAGGCGCGCGTCGGCGGGGGAGACCGCAATATCGATCATCGCAGGGTCACGGTGATGAGCCGCTTCCTGGCGCGCTATGGCCAGTCCTTGCCGGTGACCAGTCTGGCGGAGGATTACATGCCGGGTGACGTTGTCACCTACTATCGTCCCCAGAACCGGACCACGACCACGCACATCGCGATTGTCAGCAATGTCATGGCGCCATCGGGACGGTTCATGATCATCCACAACCGCGGGTGGGGGCCTCAGCTCGAGGATGCCCTGTTCGTCGACAAGATCACCGGTCATTACCGCTATCAGGGCCCCAAGTCCGAGCTGATGCGGCAGGCGTCGACAGAAAGCCAAACCCGCCCCCGCCGTTGATGAGTGATGCGGGCCTCTAGGGGCAGTCCGCGGACGTCGCCGTAGTCAGGCGATGGCGCTTATCGTTTCCGGCTCCGATGGTGGGAGCCGGCTTTCCGCGCACTCAGCACCGTGAAGCGCCCGTCATCGGCAATCACGTCGCACGCGCCGAACGCCGCTTTGAACTCTTTCATCACACCAATGCGCCGCTGCACGACGATCCGCAGCTCGCCTCCGGCTCTGAGCGCCTTCGGTGCCTCTGCAATCAACCGGTCGAGCACTGCGCGGCTTTCCATGACGCCATCGTGGATGGGCGGGTTCGACACGATGACATCGAACACCGCGCCGTCGACCGTGCGAAGATCATGCCCGAGAACTGCCGTGGCGCCAGCCACATTCTCGCCCGCCGCTTCCAGAGCCAGCAGGTCGGTTTCCAGCATGGTGACGTTCGTCCCGGGCGCGCTGTCCAGCACCGCCGCCGCAATCACGCCGGTACCGGCGGCAAAATCGAGAACCCGCGCCCCGTCGCTCACGTCGGGCAGGTGCTCCATCAGCAGCCGGGTGCCGTCGTCGAGCCCGCCCTTGGCAAACGCTCCCGGATAGGATGCCCAGCTGCGCAACTGGCCGCCAATCCTGATCTGCGTCTCGCGCCGCCAGTCGGCAAGTTTGCCCTTCGGCTCGGGAAGCGTGCGCAACCGCCGTCCGCCGATCACCCGCGCATGACGCTTAGCTGCCAGCGTCGTCAGTCCGCCGGCGATGGCGGACAGCCGTTTTTCGGCGGATTTCACGCCCTGGTCGTTGTCGCCGAACAGGACCACATGCGCGCCGGGTGGCAGACGCTCGGCCGCGGCATGCAGCATCATGTCGAGCACGTCTTTTGCCTTCGGCATCCGGATGAATGCCGCGTCGGGCCGTTGCGGGCCGGGCCATGCACTGGGCGTGACGCCCGCGGGACCACCCGCCGTCAGCAGCCACTCGTTGACGGAGATGTCGCGCGCCCTGAGCGCGGCCGCCAGCCGTCCGCTCGTCTCGCCTGCCACCAGCGCCGTATCGAGCCGCCCGAACACATCAAGGCACTCGATGGCAGCCGTCACGGCTCCCTCGCCGGCTCCACGTCGCGACACCATTCAAATCACCTTGTCTTTAGCGTGGCACAAATCCGCGATCAGGCAATCCGCGCAACGGGGTTTCTGGGCCTTGCAGATATAGCGCCCATGCAGGATCAGCCAGTGGTGGGCATGCAGGAGGTGGTGTGGTGGCACAACTTTCAGCAGGCCAAGCTCCACCTCCAAAGGGGTCTTCCCCGGCGCAAGGGCAAGCCGGTTGGCAAGCCGGAACAGGTGCGTATCGACCGCGATCGTCGGTTCCCCGAAGGCGATGTTGAGCACCACGTTGGCGGTCTTCCGGCCAACGCCCGGCAGGGCTTCCAGGGCTTCACGGTCGCGTGGCACCTGGCCGTCATGGTCCGCCAGCAGTTTCTCGGAAAGGAGAATGACGTTCTTGGCCTTGTTGCGGAAAAGTCCGATGGTCTTGATCAGGTCGCGGACCCGGTCCTCGCCGAGCGCAACCATCTTTTCCGGCGTCTCGGCCAGACGGAACAGCTCGC
>JBKDZY010000483.1:0-2439 GCA_047971765.1 Hyphomicrobiaceae bacterium
CGAAGCCGCTTGTGATAGCGCGTAGACTCGCGCAGGTCTTGGAAGCCCTTGCCCGCGAGATAATGCGTGATGACGTGATCGAATGTTCCGCGTGCGCTCATGGATTGAGGCAGGGAAGGGGTATCAGTGATCGCAGCCTTGTAAGCGGCAACCATGGCGGGCGATCCCCACGGGCCGGGCAGGTAGGTGTCAATCTTGCGGCCTTTGATGGTCTTGCGCAGCCGAATGCGCTTCCCGCCGCGCGGATCGTCTACGATGGAGGCACCGGGGAAGGGATTGCGACGCTTCATTTCAGCCCCAACATCTGATCGATTTCGCCGCCACGCGATGCAGCTGCGCCCGCTTGGATAATGATCTGCGTCCCGTCAGGACGAACTGCCGTCACGGTCCAAGTCTCGATCTGGGCTTCACGCATCACCTGCGCGTAGCCTGCCAGTTCGGTCTTGGGGATGGTGACGGGGCGCTTGCTCATGGGTCAGTCGGCCTCCCCCGGACGCCGCCAGTTCACGGCGTCATCTTCGCCGCGATACGCATCGTCCAGAGCAACGCGATAATCGACGTCCAGACGTTTGCAGACCTCCTTGAAAATCTCCGACACATCCAAACTGATATTGCCTCGCGCACCGTGCAGACGATCCCGCAGGTTATGATAGGTCTCGCTGAACTCTTCCTTGTTCCAGGTCCGGTGTAGGACAACTGCGGAATGTTGCCCCGCCACGTAAAACATGGTGACGCCGCGCATGTGATGAAATGGCAGGCCGGGCAAGCGCACCGCTGCACTTTGCGGCGCGGCCCCGACCCATCCGGTCGGCCCGGTGCCGATATGTGCAAAATGCCCCGCTGCGTCAAAGGCATCTTTGGGCGAGCTAACGCCAAGCTCCATAATGGCAGTCGCGCAAGCAACCTGCATCAGGGTGAACCACGAATAGGTGCGGGTCTTACCCCGGCCAACCTCGTCTTTATTCTTGTTCGTTATCAGACCACGGTCGGCCCAGTTGGCCATGTTCTTGACGGTCGTCCCGGTCGCGTCTGCGACTTCCTGCGTCGTGAAGTTCTTTTCAAAGATGTTCATGCTTGCGCCTCTTGCTATAATGACCTTACATCAAGTTCATCGACGCGCGCAAGTATAAACTTGAGGCGAGTTCACCCGGCCAGACCTCCCGATCCAGCCGGGCGCGATCCGCGTCATGCGGCTTCTTCGCGGCGCTTGCTACATTCGGCCTTCCAGATGCCACGCTTGAGTTCTCGGGCCATGGATTCGGTGCCCTCTGTCACGATAACGAGCATGGCCTCGGCCAGCTAGTCAGCGTTGGCGGCGGCCCACATCGCGGCAGCGCGTTCGTCCCTGCCGACTTCTACTGTCGCAAGTTGCGACAGTAGATTTTTAGCAACCCATCCGCCGAAACCTTTGTCATCCTCACGGTTGAACAGCGCCCGCCCTTCGTTCAGCGCCGTGGATAAGGACGTAAATTTGCGCGGGCGCGTGGCGAGGTGTGAACCTTGTAGCCGCCTACAAAACCTTTCGCTGTTCCCCTCGCGCGCGCGGTAAGTTACATATCGTTAGATATTGATATTCTTACGGAATGTATGGCCAAAGGCTATAATCGCAGGGCAGCCAGACGGATGATCCGCCATGCGATATTCCCGCAGCCCGATCCTTTCAATGCCGGTCACCTTGGCCGAGGCAAAGGCGCATTGCCGCGTCATGCACGACGATGAGGACTGGCTGGTTCAGCGATACCTGCTGGCCGCAGCCCATGAGATCGAGGTGCATTGCGAGATCGCGCTCACACGGCAGACCATCAGCCTGACTGTCGAGGTTGACGGCGAACCGATCTGCCTGCCGGTCGGGCCGCTGGCACCGGACGCTGTTGTCACCGTCAACGGCACCGGGACGAGCGAGGGTATCGAGGGCGGGCGCTATCCTCGGCTGACGCTGGCACCGGCAATCACCGGCACCGTGCAGATCACCTATGAGGCGGGCTTTGGCGACACGTCCGACGATCTGCCCGACGACTTGCAGCTTGCCGTCATGGAACAGGCGGCCCACGCCTACGATCACCGCGCCGATCCCGAGGCCAAGCCCGGCCTGACGCCTGCCGCTGCCCGCATCTGCGCCCGTCACCGGAGGGTTGCACTGTGACCGAGGCGAAGCGACCCCGTGGCCGTCCGCGCAAGGACGGGTTGCCCAGCGGCTCTGTGGCGGCGCAGGAAGCCGATCACGCCGCGCAGGCGGGGATACCGAAGGGCGTCTAGTGCCCCTGTGCGGGGCGCTGTGGGCCTGTCTGGTCCCAATGCCGAGGATTCTATGGGTGGGGACAACCGGCGTCCAACTGTTCCTTTCTCGATTTCGGGCGAAAATATCGCGGATCGGGCGATTGCCTTTCTCGAAACCCTGAAAATTTCGGAGGGCAAAAAGGCTGGCGAGGCTCTCGTGCT
>JBKDZY010000484.1:0-1522 GCA_047971765.1 Hyphomicrobiaceae bacterium
CGTGTGCGCGAGAACCTCAACCCGCGCTCGGCCTATATCGTCGCCCTGCCAAAGCCGACCGAGCGCGAGGCAAAGCAATGGTTCTTCCAGCGTTACGCCGACTGGCTGCCCGCCGATGGCGAAATCGCGCTGTTCGACCGAAGCTGGTATAACCGTGGCGTGGTCGAACGCGTCTTCGGCTTTTCCACCGACAAGCAGCGCAAGGATTTCTTCAACCAGCTTCCAAAATTCGAGGACATGCTGGTCGATGACGGCACCGTTCTGGTCAAGCTCTGGCTGAATGTCGGCCGGGCCGAACAGTTGCGCCGCTTCCTTGCCCGCGAGAAGGATCCGCTGAAGCAGTGGAAGCTGTCCTCCATCGATGTCGAGGGGCTGGGCAAATGGGACGATTACACCACCGCCATCCGAGACACGCTTGACCGCAGCGACACCAGACAGGCCCGATGGACGGTGATCCGTTCGGACGACAAGAAGCGCGCCCGCATTGCCGCGATCCAGACCATCCTGCATGCTGTCGATTATGCCGGCAAGGACGCAAAGGCCATCGGCAAACCCGATCCGAAGATCGCCGGAGGCCCGACAATGCTGGACGCCGAACAGTGATCCGCGCGCTGCTTCTCTGGCTGGTTCTGGCCCTGCCGGCAGCGGCGCAATCGCTACCGGACTGGGAATATACCTCGATCAACGATTTCGCACGGCTGCTCGACAATGACGACACCCGCGTGATCGATCAGGCGCTGATCGTGCTGCATGCCGATACCGGGGTCGAAGGCACCGTCGTCACCATCCGGGACCGGCGCGCCCATGGCGACGAAACTGCGCTGGAACCCTTCGCCACGCGGCTGTTCAACTATTGGGGTGTCGGCGACAAACGGCGCAATGACGGTTTCATGGTGCTGGTCCTGCCCGACAATCGCGAGGCAAGGATCGAACTTGGCGCCGGTTATCCTGCCGACTTCGACACAACCGCACAGGGGATCATGGACGATGTCATGCTGCCCCAGTTCCGTAACGGAGACTATTCCACCGGTCTGCGCAGAGGCACACTTGCGGTGATCGAAAAGATAGCCCGCCCGCATGCCGCCGGCCGGTTGCCGCCACCGCCGCCACCACCTCCGCCACCAAGCTGGATCGAGCGTAACGTGATGACCTTCGTCGGGATCATCATGGCCGCCATCGCCTCGCTTCCGCTGTCGCTCTTTGCACTGTTTCGCTGGGTCAACGGCCGTTGCCCGAAATGCCACAACCGCGATCTGGTCGAGATTTCCGAACCCATCCGCCAGGAAATGAGCAACAATAGCTGGAGCATCTCGCAGCAATCGGTCAAGCGCCTGTGCCAGAAATGCGGGTGGAGCACGACCAGCATCCGTAGCCTGCCCTATACCGACACCTATGCCGAAGACGGCACCTTCCTCAGCCGCACCCGGCATTACAGTTCGTCATCCGATTCACACAGTTCCAGCAGCAGCTTCAGCGGCGGCTCATCCTCGGGCGGCGGGGCTTCGGGGCGATGGTAGACGAG
>JBKDZY010000485.1:0-2942 GCA_047971765.1 Hyphomicrobiaceae bacterium
AGCTGAGGTCAGGGCATCCGTGTCCAGTTCATTTCGGCGGGTGACGGCGCACCGCCTCCTCGTTGATATCGGCGCCCCAGCCCGGGCCGGTCGGCAGGACAAGATGTCCGTTCTCGATGACCGGCGGCACCGTCACGAGATCGTCCTTCCAGGGCACGTCGTCGATGTCGATCTCCATGATGCGGAAATTCGGGATGGCGGCGCAGAAGTGGGCGCTCATCAGCGTCGACATGTGGCCGTAGAAGTTGTGCGGCGCGCAATTGACCTCGTAGGCCTCGGCCATGGCTGCGATCTTCATGGATTCGAGGACGCCATTCCACGGCAGGTCTACAATGGCGACATCCATGGAGCCCTGCTCGAAGTAGTCCCTGAACTGGCGGCGGGTGAACAGGCTTTCGCAGCTCGCGAGCGGGGTCGTGATCGAACGGCGGATGAGGGCCAGCGCGCGGGCATCGAAGGAATCGATTTCGACCCACATCAGGCGATGCTGCTGCTGCTCGAGCCAGCGGACCAGCCGGATGTAGCCTTCCGTCTTGAAGTTGAAGTTCAGGTCGAGGAGAAACTCGACATCATCACCGGCCCCCTCACGGAAGGCGGTGAGCTGGCGGTCGAGCGCGGTCTCGATGCGGCGTGACGGATTGAGTTCCGGGCCACCGGGCGTGCGGCCGAAACCGGGCATGAACATTTCAGGAGCCTGGCCGTCAAACAGGAAGATATTGGTCTTGAGGGCCGTGAACCCGCGTTCGCGCACATGCGCCCCGAGGCTGCGGATGTCGTCGAGGTTGCGGACCGGAGGGAGCCCCATCGCTTCGGCATGATTGAGCCGGTAGCTGCCGCAGTGCGACCAGTAGAGCCGTAACCTGTCGCGTACCGGGCCGCCGAGCATCTCCGCCACGGGAATGCCGAGCGCCTTGGCCTTGACATCGACCAGGGCATTCTCGATGGCGGCAATGGCCTGCTGGATGAGGCCGCCGGGGGCCTGGCGGGTGCGGGCGTAGAGGGCGGCGGTGATCTTCTCGACCGGGCGCGGGTCGTGGCCGATGAGTGTCTCGGCCAGCTTCATGATGACGGCGGTGAGGCCCCTGGAACCGTAGCTCTCGTTGTATTCGGACCAGCCGACAACACCGGCATCGGTTTCTATCTTCAGGAATGAAAAGACCCGCCAGCCGGCATCGGCATGCAGGTCCTTGATGCGGGTAATCTTCATGCCCTTCGATCTCCTGGTCTTTGGCCCGGCAGATTGTCGACGTGCCGCAGGCCCACGGCGTGCGGTGCCGGGTCTCCATCGGTCGAGCATAACCGCAAATCAGGGCGGGGGTAAAAGTTCTGCCGTGCGGCGCGATCATCTGCGCCATATCGTCTGATCTTTTCGCGGGCGGCCGTTGCGGCTAGCCTGTCTGGCCGGCCGCGTTGCGGTGAAGTGCGAGCAGGGGGCGCAATGGCGCAGAACATTTTCGATTTCATTGTGACAGGTGCGGGCTCAGCCGGTTGCGCGGTGGCGGCTCGTCTTTCGGAGTCCGGGCGCTACCGGGTCCTGCTGCTGGAGGCGGGGAAACGGGACGACTATGCCTGGATCCACATCCCGATCGGCTATCACAAGCTCTACACGCATGAGACCTACAACTGGAAATTCGAGAGCGAGCCCGTTCCCGGCCTGAACGGGCGGACCTCCTATCAGCCGCGCGGCAAGATGCTGGGCGGGACGAGTTCACTCAACGGCATGGTCTATATGCGCGGCACGGCTGCCGACTACGACGGCTGGAGGCAGATGGGGTGTGTCGGGTGGGACTATGCGAGCGTGCTGCCCTATTTCCGCAAGGCCGAGGACCAGGAACGAGGGGAGGATGAATTCCATGGCGTCGGTGGTCCGCTGAAGGTACAGGATGGGCGTTTCCATAGCGAGATCGTGGAAGCGGCGTTCTCGGCGGCGGAGATGCTCGGCGTTCCGCGCAACAGCGATTTCAACGGTGCGCAGCAGGAGGGTGCCGGATACTACCAGACGACGGTTGCCGACGGGCGGCGCTGGAGTACGGCGCGGGCCTATCTGGAGCCTGCCCGCAAACGTGAGAATCTGGTTGTGATTCCGGAGGCGCATGCGACACGTCTCGTCATCGAGGACGGGCGCGCGGTGGGTGTCGAGTACCGGACGCCGCACGGCATGGCGCGGGCGACGGCCAGAGGCGAAGTGATCGTTTCGGGCGGTGTCTATGGTTCGCCGCAGCTTCTGCTGTTGTCGGGGATCGGGCCCGGGCCCCAGCTTCAGGAGATGGGGATCGCGGTCAAGCGTGCAACGAACGCGGTCGGCGCGAACCTGCATGATCATTTCAATTCCTACGTTGCGTGGCGCTCGACGCGCACAGGCACGCTCAACGATCTGGCCATGTCACCGTTCGCGAAGGTGAAGGCAGGTCTTGAATACATGTTCAAACGGCGTGGGCCAATTGCCGGCATCTCGACGGTTGGAGGAATCTTCACGCGCAGTGATCCGCGTTTCGACCAGCCCGATCTGCAGATGAATATCTTCCTGTGGTCGATCGAGAGCCGTGACCGCAATGGCATCTACGCGCACAAGTGGCCGGGTTTCAACATTTCACCGGTTCACCTGAGGCCGGAAGGGCGTGGGCGGGTCAGCCTCAAGAGTCCCGATCCCATGGATGCGCCCAGGATCGAGTTCCGGTTCCTGGAGACGGCCTACGATGTCGAGGCGATGCTCTATGGCCTGAGGTTTGCCCGCAAGCTGGCGGAGCAGGCGCCGTTGCAGCCCTTCATTGCCGAGGAAATCCATCCCGGCGCTGGCGTGGAGACCGATGACGAACTGATTGCTGACCTGCGCAATCGCGGCGTCTCCAATCTGCATCCGGTCGGCACCTGCCGAATGGGAACGGGGGCGGATGCAGTCGTCGATCCCCGGCTCAGGGTGCACGGGATCGGAGGGCTCAGGG
>JBKDZY010000486.1:0-3846 GCA_047971765.1 Hyphomicrobiaceae bacterium
GCGCGCGCGGCGGGGAGCCGACCGCCGCCAGCTCGAGCCGCCGGGCGGCGCTGGCCTGCGGCGTGGCGTCCGGGGGCCGGAGGCGGTCCTGGCCGTGCCTGCGGGGCAGGCCATCCTCCCGCTCGACCGCGCGTCGCCGGAGGGACATGCGCGCATCATCGCGGCGATCAAGGGGGCCGATGTTTTCGTCGACAACCTCCGCCCAGGCTCGGCTGCGAAGCTGGGACTCGGCTGGGAGGATCTGAAGGCCGTCAATCCGCGTCTCGTCTACTGCTCGATTTCGGGGTTCGGGCGTGATGTGTCCCGGCCGGCCTATGATCATGTCGTGCAGGCGGCGAGTGGTATGACGTTGTGCTCGGGGGCGGCCGAGGATCCGCCATCGAAGATCGGGTTTCCACTGATTGATGCAGGGGCGGGTATTCTTGCGGCCCTGGCGATCGTGTCGGCCTTGCGGGAACGGGACCGGCGCGGCGAGGGGATGCTTCTCGATGTGTCGATGGCGTCGGCGGCGCTGCAACTCATGTATCCGTTGACGTGCGATGCACTGACCAACGGGACAAGGCCCCCGCGCCAGGGAAACCAGGCCTTCTCGGGGTCGCCGGCAGCGGACATCTTCCCGACGCGGGATGGCGGACAGATCGCGCTGGGCGCCAATACACCGGCGCAATTCCTGCGGCTGCTGGATGTCCTGCAGATTGCCGAGATCGGGCAGGACCCGGCGCTGTTCGATCCGCCCCTGTCCAAATCGTCGGAGACCGCCTTTCTCAGGACGCTGGATCCGAAAACGGTGAAGGTGCGGTTGGCGGCGGCAGTGGCGCGCTTCGATGCCGATACGTTGGAGGCCGAGTTGACGGCGGCGCGGGTGCCGGCGGCGGTTGTCCGGGCACTGGATGAGTTCGCACGGGATGCCCAGGCTGCCGGCGAGATCGAGACCACGGTGCTGGAAGACAACGGGGTTCGGGTGGTCTCGCCAGGTCTGGGCTTCCGGGTAAGCTAGGCCGGTTCCGGCAAAGGCTGGTCGGTCTGCGACGCGTCCTCAGGTTTGGTGATACAAGTCCATGGTCTTGGAGGCTGCAGGCTGAACAGCTTGCCGGTGCGCGCCTGGCATGTGCGCTGGGCTCAAGATACGTGGGAACGGGTTGGCCCGCCATTGAATGACATCGGAATTTCCGCGTCCTATCAAATGCATGGTTCCCATCCAATTGTCGGTCTGGCGTTTATACTCCCTACATATATGCAATCTAAAGTCGCATTACCCTAAACATGCAATTTCCGGCGTGTCATGGAAAACCTCGACCGTGTTCGAGATCGTCCGCCAAGTCCCATGATCCCGGAGGGCGGAGACCAGCGCTTATGGTGTCCGTCTGCGCACGGCAACGACCCAGCAGATGAGAGGATGATGGCCGCGTCAGAGAACACAAGCTCGTCAACTTTGTTGATGCCGGCGCTTTGTCGGGAACTCGAAGTGATCGGGCTTTTCAGTGCTGCCGCAACCAGTCTCCTGGCCTCGATTGCCGCGAGCCGGCGCAACCGGAAACTGCTGCTTGCGCAACTCGGCAGTGCGTTGCCGCCGGAGCCGCATGTCCTCGTTTCGGCAATTCGGGGCGGTGCGGTTTTCGGGCTCGACCCGGAAACGGTTGCGCGTATTCAGCTTCTCCCAGCCCGACTTTCAATGGCAAAGGCGACCGTCATGCCCCTCCTGGACAAGGATTCTCCAGCCGCCGTGCAGGAGACTCCGCTCAGTGTCTGGCAACAGACCTGCAACACGCTGTTGGACCTGATCCGGCGCCTGAAGGCCGAAGGCCAATCCTCGGCGTTGGATCGTTTCACCGATGACGACAATGCTTCGCCCTCGATCGAACGCCTACTGGCAGCCGCCGCACTTGGTGGTGCTCCATGCGTGGGGCCCGATGGCATCGTGGAAATCCCTGGCTGGCTGGAGCGCCGGAAAGTGAAGCGGCAGCAGGTCAATGTGGATGCTCAGCTTGTTGTCGGAGATGCCCGCCATGCGGTCATCATTCGCGACTTGTCGCCGAGCGGCGCTGGCCTCGAGCGTGTCGATTTTCCCCTTGATCCAGGGGTTTCATGCAGGCTTGTTGCCGGCGATGAGACGGTGGACGGCGTCATCATCTGGTGTGGAGAAGGCCGCTGCGGCGTGAAGTTCGCAGAACCGCTGGATGCAACGAGCGGCCTCATCCAAAAGCTGGAGGCGTCTGCCTGAGGGAGGGGCTGCGGTCAGGCTGCGGCAGCTTTCCGTGCCTCGGGCGTAAACACCCAGTCGGCCATGACCTGGCAACGCCGCATGTGACGTGGCTCGTCCGGACGATAGTCGGCGACCGCGTTATGAACCGTCGAGAGGTTGTCCCAGGCGAGAACGTCGCCTTCATGCCAGATGTGCCTGTACTTGTACTTCTCCTGCGACTGATGCTTGAAGAGGTAGGCCAGCAGCTCGTCGCTTTCGGCCTTGTCCATGCCATCGACGAACATGGTGTAGCCGACATTGCAGTAGAGCGCCTTGCGGCCTGAAATCGGGTGCGTCAGGACCATCGGATGGGAAACGGGGGGCTTGGCGGCGCGCTGTTCGGGAGTGAGCGGTTTGCGCTGGGTGCCCGGACGTTTCAACATCTCCTCCCAGAACTTGTTGAAATCGTGGGTGGCGGTGCGGCCCTCGATGCGGGATTTGATCTCGGGAGGGAGGTCGTCGTAGGCAGCGTACATGTTGAGAAATTCGGTGCAGCCCAGCGTTATGCCGTCGCGCACGGGTACCTTCAGGGCGTGCAGGATATTCAGGAACGCGATCGGCTCCGAATAGCTCATGTCCGTGTGCCAGTCCTGGCCGGCATCGGCGAGGCCAATGGCCTTGCCGTTCTCGATGATGTTGGAAAGCACCATGACTTCCGGATGGCCCGGCACCGTGTAGTGGCCGGCGGCAACATTGATCTCGAGTGAGCCGAAGCCGCTTGCGAAGCTCTTCTGCTGCTCGGGCGCCAGCGACTGGGCAGGGAAGCAGAGCACCGCATATTGTCCAAAGGCCCGCAGAATTTCGCCCTTGGTGTGTCCATCGAGCGGTTTTGAAAGGTCGATGTCCTCCACGCGCGCGCCGAGTACGGGGCTGAGCGGTGTGATCTTGAGCATAGTAGTTGAACTCCGGTCTTGAATTGTCGTTATGCGACGTGTGGCCTGGGCCAGGACACGCTATCTGCTGACAGGTGGCTTTGCCGCCAGCGTTTCCATGTAGGCCAGGATGGCCGAAATTTCGTCCGGGGTGAACGTGAATTCGGGCATGTCGTTATGACCAGTGACGATGCCCTCGGCCAGGGCCTCTGCGAGGTGGCTTACCGGATACCGCAAGTGCAGATCCCGGAAGGGCGGAGCAGCCTTGTTGGGGCTTGCGCCGTCCCGGCCAAGCGCGTGGCAGGTGGCGCATTTCTCCTTCAGGATTTTTTCGCCCGCCGCGGCCGTGTCGTCGGCGAGCCCCGGTGATGGCAAGCCAGCCCAGCCAAAGGCAATTGTTAACACCATTGCAGAAGCGGTGAAGACGAAGGTGGGCCGGCGGATCGCCATGAGTTGGTGCTCCTTGCGTGGCGGATTTCGGGCGGGGCTCCAAGACTTTGATCCTGGGGCGGAGAGTTCCTTGACAGAGATCAAGGTTGCAAGAGTCTGTGAATGAACGTGGATCAGGCGACACTTTGATAACACTTGCGCTCACGCGGGCACTTGGCCTCAGAGTTGCTTCCAGGCTAGAGACACCTCACAGTTTCCCAACGTCATTCCATTTCGCGCCAGTGGAGGCAATTTCGAGGACCATGACACTCGAGCAGGTGGCCCAGGCCATGGTGGCACCCG
>JBKDZY010000487.1:0-2483 GCA_047971765.1 Hyphomicrobiaceae bacterium
TGGCTTGCTCCTCTCAAGACGGGTTTCAAGGCTGGTTCCGTTGGTGGGGAAACCCGCCGCATCGATGGTAGCGCATCCCTGGAGGAGTGGCCAAAGGCGGTGCCCTATCTCTCCGGTCTTGCCCTTTATCGCCGAGGCTTCTACTGGGAGGCGCATGAGGTGTGGGAACCGGTCTGGCGAGCCGCGCCGCCCAACAGCCGGGAACGGTATCTCCTGGCGGGGCTCATCCAGCTTGCCAATGGCTGCCTCAAGGTGCGGATGGCGCGGATTTCGGCGGCAGGACGCCTGTTCGCGGCGGCCCGTCAGCTTGTCTCTGAGGCTGGTTTGGCCGGTTCCGGAGTGACGGACAGGGTCCTTGGGCTCTCACCCGGCGGGATCGTTGCTGCCATCGAAGGGCTCGAACACGCGATTGCCGGTCTCGGGCGGCCAGCGTGTGTTAACCTGGTTGCGCTGCAGCCCGATCTGCTGGCCTGGAGCGCCGATGTGCCCACGGTGGCGGGCATCCAGGCCTATCTCGACCGTTTCATCGGCGGGCAATCGTGACAACGACGTTATCGTCAACACACTTTGTGCCATTCTGTTGTAGAGTAGGTGCGATGCGATCCAGAAACTGGTGACCGCTCGTGCGCCGCGGCCTCCGAGACGACCTGAAGAGCAGCCAGATGTCCGACACGACCTTCGTCGACTATTCGACCAAAATCCCGAACAACGTCAATCTTGCCTCGGACCAGCGAGTCCTGAAGGCGCTGGAGCAATGGCATCCGGGCTATATCGACTGGTGGATGGAAATGGGCCCCGATGGCTTCCAGTCGTCTGACGTCTACCTGCGCACTGCCGTTTCCATAGATCCCAAGGGCTGGGCCAAGTTCGACTACGTCAAGATGCCGGAATATCGCTGGGGCATTCTGCTGGCGCCGCAGGACGAGGAGCGGCAGGTGAACTTCGGCGCACACAAGGGCGAGAAGGCCTGGGCCGAGGTTCCTGGCGAGTACCGGGCGATGTTGCGGCGTCTGATCGTGATCCAGGGCGATACCGAGCCTGCCAGTGTCGAGCAGCAACGCTATCTGGGCAAGACGGCGCCGTCGCTCTACGACATGCGCAACCTGTTCCAGGTCAATGTCGAGGAAGGCCGTCACCTGTGGGCGATGGTCTACCTGCTGCAGAAGTATTTCGGCCGGGATGGCCGGGAAGAGGCACAAGGGCTGCTCGAGCGGCGATCGGGTGACGAAGACAAGCCGCGGATGCTCGGTGCGTTCAACGAGGAAACGCCCGACTGGCTCTCCTTCTTCATGTTCACGTTCTTCACCGATCGCGACGGGAAGATGCAGCTTGAAAGCCTGGCGCAATCCGGTTTCGATCCGTTATCGCGGACCTGCCGGTTCATGCTTACGGAAGAGGCCCATCACATGTTCGTCGGCGAGACCGGCGTTGGACGTGTCATCGACCGCACATGCGAGGCCATGAAGGCGGCGGGCATCGAGGACCCCAATGATATCCAGCGCATCCGGGCGCTGGGCGTCATCGATCTGCCGACCCTGCAGAAGAAGGCCAACCTGCACTACTCGTTGTCGCTCGACCTGTTCGGTTCGGAAGTCTCGACGAATGCGGCAAACTTCTTCAACGCGGGTCTGAAGGGGCGGTTCCAGGAGACGAAGATCGAGGACGATCACCAGTTGGCCAATGCGACCTATCCGGTGCTGAAGCTGGTCAATGGCGAATTCCGAACGGTCGAGGAACCGGCGCTGACGGCGATCAACATGCGCCTTCGGGACGACTATACGAAGGACTGCCAGGGCGGTGTGTCGCGCTGGAACCGCATCCTCGAAAAGGCCGGTATCCAGTTTCGTCTGGCGCTGCCTTCGGTGGCCTTCAATCGCAAGATCGGCGAATTCAAGGATGTGCAGGCCTCGCCTGACGGCAAGCTGCTCACAGACGAGCAATGGGTGAAGATGCGGGACCAGTGGCTGCCGTCGAAAGAGGATGGGGACTTCATTGCGTCCCTGATGCAACCGTGCTGGGACCGCGGTCAATATGCGCCATGGATCGCCGCACCCAAGATTGGCATAGACCAGAAGCCGGGCGATTTCGAATATGTGAAAATTCACCGCGGGTGATTCACGGGACCGTTGCCAGACGACGGTGCGCAAGACATGGCCACGGTGCCTGACACCATCAATCAGCGGGCCTGTGTGCGCCTGATGGGAACCGGTTGCGATTGAAGCGGTGCCCGGGTGGTTGGCCGTGGTCGGGTGGAGCGAGGGTCACTCGCGCAGCCTGAAGCGCTGGATCTTGCCAGTGGCGGTCTTCGGCAATTCGTCCAGGGCCTCGATCCAGCGCGGGTACTTCCAGGGGCCGGCGATGGATTTGACATGCTCCTTGAGCTCGGCAAACAACTGCTCGCTGGCTGTTGCACCGCCCTTCAGGACAACGAAGGCCTTGGGCTTCAACAGGCCGTCGGTATCCTCCTTGGCGACGATCGCAGC
>JBKDZY010000488.1:0-2256 GCA_047971765.1 Hyphomicrobiaceae bacterium
ACGCCCAGATATTCGCGGGCCTTGGACAACTGCCAGCTCAGCATAAGTTCTTCGAGCCAGGGATAGACCGGCCGCTGGTCGAGTATCTGCTTTTGCAGCAATGGCAGCGCGCTGTCGGTATATCCGGGCAACCGCTCGGCATTGGGCTTTTCGCGCTCCTGCGCGGCCATGACGAGCGCTTCGGCATAGCCATAGAGTGTGCCGCCACCCGTGACGAAGCGATAGGGCAGGTAAAGCGCGCGGTAGGCGGTGACGGCCTTGTCGACATCCGTCCATGGATCGCCAACCCCGGCTTTGCCCTTGCTGCGGGCCTTGAGATCAGCCTCGGCCTCGCTCAGCTTGCCGCTGAACACCGGATCGTTGAGCGCTTTGACCCGGCCGATATAGACCTTCAGACTGTTTTCGATGCCATTAAGCTCGTCGAGCCCCTCGCGGGCCTGTTCGGGGCTTTCCTGCATGGCCTGGATCAGCCGGCCGCGCAGTTCCGAGAGGACCGCCACCGTAATCGGCAGGCGCACTTCGCGCTCGAAGGCGAGCTGGCTCCGGGTGAAGAGGCGGCTTGTCGATCCGGGGTTGCCGACAACGAACGTCGCTTCATTTTCTTTCGGCTGGGCGGGGTTCCATGTCAGGTGCTGCACCGTCCTGACCGGCTGTCCGTTCTCATAGGCCCGCAGGAAAGAGGCATCGAGCGAATAGCGCGGAAAGTTGAAGTTGTCGGGATCGCCGCCGAACGTCGCGGCGCGGTCCTCCGGCGCCCAGACCAGGCGCACGTCGGAATATTTGCGATAGGTATAGAGCTTGTACTGGCCGCCGCCGAACAGCGTCACCACCTGGCAGCGCGTCCTGGCGGTATCGGGGCAGCCGGCCTTCTCGATGTTAGCTATTTCGGCATCGCGCGCCTTCGTCAGGGCTTCGCCGGTGTTCGCGCCGATAGCGGCGACCACCCTGCTCGTGACATCGGCGATCGCGGTAACCACCTCGGCCTGCTGGCCGGGGCATTTCTTCTCCTCGCTCCGCGTATCGGCAACGAACCCATGATCGAGCAGGTCATTGTCGGCGGTCGAGTTGTCGAACAGGCAGGACGCAACGCAATGATGGTTGGTCAGGATCAACCCCTCCCCCGAAACGAAGCTCGCCGAGCAGCCCCCTGTCAACCGCACCGCCGAGGCGCGCACATGGTCGAGCCAGGCCTGGTCGGGCGCCCAGCCATAGTCCTTGCGCATCTGGGCGGCAGGGAAATTGTCGAACGTCCACATCCCCTCATCGGCGCGGGCGGGGGCGGCGAGCGCGGTGAGGGCAACGGCTGACGAAAGATAATGGGATAGTTTCAAGCGACCTTCTCCGCGCATCATTTCCGATCGGGGCTTCCTGCTGTTCCATGTCTCGACACGGTTCCGTGTCAGCTTTGCCATCACCGCACCGATGCGCTGCTCATCTGGAAGAACAGGCCTTTTTCCCCGTTATTCTCCAGTGCGAAATTGCCGGTCACCGTCACCAGCTTCTCGACGAAGGCGATCGGCTTTGCCGTGCGGACCTCGACCACTTCATTGGGTTCGCCTGGCGGACAGAAGGCGCAGACGGGCGTATATTTGGAGAGCAGGAAATGCGTGCCGCGCGATTGCGCATCGAGCGGCATGATGAAGCCGGAAAGACTCACTGTCTTTCCTGCCAGCGCCTTGACCGGCGGTGGGAAGCGGGCTGTGAATATGCCGCGTGCGTCATCGACACCAATCTTCGTCTGGCGCAGCGTCGCCCAAAGCGGGGATTGGCCCTGCGGAAGCCGGGCTTGCGCAGACCGCTCGCCAGGCTCCTGATATTGTGCGTGAGCGGGCGCGACAAGAAAGACCAGAGCGGTCAGGGCAGGAAGCAGCAGTCTTGCATGGATCATCATCAATCGAGCCTTGCCTTGTCGAGCCGGTAGAAGAGGCCGTCCTCGCTGTGGGAGACAAGGTGCAGCTTGCCTTCGACCGTGATCGGGGCCTGGGTATAATGGACGGGCACCGTGGCGGTGATCTGGATTGCCTCCGTCGGCTCGTTCGGAGGGCAGAAGGGACAGCCCGCGCTCCGGCGCGTCAGGATGAAATAGGGCGAACTGACCATTGTATTGAGCGGAAGCATGTAGCCGGTGATCCGGAAGGTCTGGCCATCGAGCTTCCTCAGGATCGGACCGAAGCTGGCATTGTAGACGCCACGTTCCTCATTCGCCACGATCTTGGCGTCATTGAGAATGAGCCAGCGCTGGTCATCCTCATGCGC
>JBKDZY010000489.1:0-23758 GCA_047971765.1 Hyphomicrobiaceae bacterium
GTGTCGTTCTGGGATCTGCATGGAGAACGTGGCCATCCGGTGCGGGCGACCATTGACGGGATGGGCCCGGTGCTGCTGTCGCGCCTGCTGGAACTGACGGAGCCGCAGGAAGGCGTTCTCAATATCGCGTTCCGGTGGGCGGAAGACGAGCGCAAGGCTCATCCAGACATGGTGATCCGCAACCTCGCCGACCTGCGCGCGGTCCTGGATGCGATCAACGAACAACGGACGGAGTTGCGCTCCAAGTACGGCAACATCGCGCCGCAGACGATCGGTGTGATCCAGCGGCGGTTGCTGGTGCTGGAGGAGCAGGGGGCCGACAAGTTCTTCGGCGAACCTGCACTCGAGATCGCGGACCTGATGCGGGTCACCCCCGAGGGCATGGGCGAGATCAACCTGCTGGTTGCCGACAAGCTTATGAACACGCCGAAGCTCTACGCCACCTTCCTGCTGTGGCTGCTGTCGGAATTGTTCGAAAAGCTGCCTGAGGTGGGCGATCCGGAAAAACCGAAGCTGGTGTTCCTGTTCGATGAGGCGCATCTGCTGTTCAACGATGCGAGCCCGGTCGTGATCGAGCAGATCGAGCGTGTGACACGACTTATCCGCTCGAAGGGTGTGGGCGTCTTCTATGTGACGCAGAGCCCGGCCGATGTTCCAGACCGGGTGTCAGCCCAGCTCGGCAACCGCATCCAACATGCGTTGCGCGCGTTCACGCCGCGCGAGCAAAAGGCGATCCGGGCCGCAGCCGAGACCTTCAGGCCCAATCCCGAGCTCGATACCGAGCGGGTTATCCAGGAACTCAAGGTGGGTGAGGCGCTGGTTTCGGTGCTGCACAACAAGGGTGAGCCCTCGATTGTGCAACGCTCGCTGATCCGGCCGCCGCTGTCCCGGGTCGGACCGCTGACGGAGGACGAACGGCGGAGCCTGACCGATGGGGATGCGATCAACCGCGAGAAGTACCGCCAGACGGTGGATGCCAATTCCGCGGCAGAAGTTCTCGCGGCACGGGGAACGGCGGTCGGGATGGTCAAGGAGAAGATCCGGCGGTTCGGAAATCTGTTTGGTTTCAAGCCGTAGGTTCACGGCTTTTCGTATGACGTGTTAAAGTGTGACTCGCGTTATCCAGGAACAGCCGAGTGCAGCGTCCGTGCCGTTGAAGGGCACCGTCGGCAACAGCATCGGAAGGGAACAGCAATGGGCCTTCGGTTCCATAGGCGGATCAAGATCTTTCCCGGGATCTACATCAACTTGTCGAAATCGGGTGTCAGCGCCAGCCTCGGCGGCAAGGGCGCGACGGTGAATGTCGGCAGTACCGGGCGGCGGATGGTGACACTGGGCATTCCGGGCACCGGTTTGAGCTATCGGATGCAACTCAACGGGGCGATCCTGTTGATCATCGTTGCCCTGGCAGTGCTGCTCGGGATCGCCTATCTGGTGGCGCCCACGCAGATGAAACTGCTGCTCCACATGTGGCAGCCGCAGTGGTTCTGAACTCATCCTCGAGATGATGCCTCCCTGGCCGTCGGATCGTCAGTATTTGATGACGGACGCGGCTGATGAGGTATTCTGCCGAAGTTCTGGCTGCCGAAGTTCTGGCCGCGTCAGTTCCGTGCCAGCGGCGCTGGCCATTGCGCCGGATCTCCGGGAGCTCTGAAGGTCCGGGACTGGGCCTGGACAGTCATGTCGGTACCGGATGTCGCCGCCGCGTACAGGGTCCCGAAAGGATCATCAGGCTCGGAGAGCTCCAGGAGTTGCCGGATTGCCTCTGCCGCCTGCTCGTCGTCAGGTCCTTCCGGAACACCCCATGAGGTTCGCCACTCGGACCATGCGGTTCGTGCGGCCTCCCTGTCCGGGCCTCCTGCAAACCGAAGGGCATCGGCCCAACTGCCAAGCGCCAGCATCGTTGCGATCGCCTGCCTGGTGTTGCCACCCAAAACCGCTGCGGTTCCCCCTGTGCTTATCAGCATAAAGGTTCCGTCTTCGAGGGTAATGAAGGCGCCTCCAGCGCCATCCCCTGCGACATGTTGATATGGGAGCGCGCGCTTGCCGCGCTCGATGCTCAAATCCTGAAGGATCAGCTCTCCTGACGGAATGTGGGCTCCATCGACGTTTCAAGACAAAACGAGTCCAGCAGGTTTTCGCGCTTCAGTTGATCGAAAATGCCGTTCATGTTCATTCGTTTCGGCCTTCTCCTAACCCATCATGGCGCGGACCTGGGGCATGACTTCGTGCCAGCCATCGAAGATCATCTTGACGGCAACCCACAGGATGACAGCCAGGCCGACCCAGGCGATCCAGCGGTAGCGCTCGATGTAGCGCGCGATGACGCTGGCTGCGACGCCCATCAGCGCCACGGCGACCAGCAGGCCGATGATCAGGATGCCTGGATGCTCTCGGGCTGCGCCAGCAACGGCCAGCACATTGTCGAGACTCATCGAGACGTCGGCCAGGGCCACGGACCAGGCTGCGCTGGCAAAGGTGCGGGTCTGTATGAAACCGGCGGTCTGGCCGCCCGCACCATCCGTGGCGCCTTCATGTTGCATACCTCGCAATTCACGCCACATCTTCCACGCGACCCACAAGAGCAACAGGCCACCGGCCAGCAACAGGCCGACGATCTGGAGGAGCTGGGAGACGAACAGGGCAAAGATGATGCGCAGCACCAGGGCCGCCAGGATACCGATGAAGATGACCTTGCGGCGCTGCCCGGGCGGCAATCCGGCGGCCAGTGCGCCGACAACAATGGCGTTGTCACCTGCCAGCACCACGTCGATCATCAGCACCTGCAGGAATGCGGTCATCGCAGGCGGAGAGTCGATATTGGTGAGGTCCTTGACGATCAGCTCCCAGAGGTGGCTGAAATCCGGCCTCGCGGGCGGCGTGAACTGGCTGATGGCGCCTATGGACTGGGTCAACCAGGCGAGGGCCTCGGCCGGTA
Source organism: Hyphomicrobiaceae bacterium (assembly GCA_047971765.1). Taxonomy (GTDB): domain Bacteria; phylum Pseudomonadota; class Alphaproteobacteria; order Rhizobiales; family Hyphomicrobiaceae. The sequence goes on from JBKDZY010000489.1 coordinate 2,939, forward strand.
CATCGATCATGGTGGGTAGTCCTTCCGCTTTCGGATGGCCGTTTCTGGGTCCGTTTGGCGCCATGTGGTCGTGGACGCATCACGACCACCGCCCTCCACCAGGTGCTCGCTGGTAGAGGGTGGCTGCTGCCGGTTGTCGTCTATATGGGGTGCGCCCCGGGGCGCAAACAATATCCGTGCCGCAGATTGTCTCTATTTGAGCGGAGCGCTGATTGCGAAGCCCTGGGCGCGTGTCCTGGCGGCAACGGGTCGTGCACTGTCATTTTTCTCGGAATTGGTTTGTTCGAAGAGGTAAAACACTGCAATGATGGCCGATGATGCAGTGACCGGCTTTCAGGACTGGCATTTGCGCGGCCGCAGGTCACCGGTCGTGCGGGAATCATGGATCGTTTGGGATGAGCAGGACACCGGAGGCTCCACAGCAGCAGAGATCGGGAAGGGGCCAGGGTCGTGTTCATCCGGGTGCAGGACGACGTTCAGCTCCGTTCTTCCCGAAGGGCCGGACGCTTGCGCCGGATGAGATCGACCGTGTGCGCGAGATCGTTGGGCCGGGGCCGCATGATCGGGCACTGCTCATCGAATATCTGCACAAGATCCAGGACACGGAACATTGCCTTCCCGCAGGTTTGCTGCACGGGCTTGCCGAATTGATGCACCTGCCGATGGCGGAGGTGTATGAGGTCGCGACGTTCTATGCGCATTTCGATGTCGTGCCGGATGGGGCGGAGAGGCCGCCGCCAGTGACCGTGCGCGTGTGCGACAGCCTGTCATGCATGTTGGCTGGGGCGGAGCAACTGATCGGTGCACTGCAGGCCGAGCCGATGGCAAGTGTGCGGGTGGTGCGTGCTCCATGTCTTGGATCCTGCCATACGGCGCCGGCCGTGCATGTGGGCCATGCCCACGTCGATCATGCCGATGTCGCGTCAGTGAAGCGGCTGGCGCTTGACGGAGAGACACACGCCCGGGTGCCGAAGCACGAGTCGATGGATGACTACATGGCCCGCGGCGGGTTCGATGTGCTCAAGCGGTGCCTGGCCGGAGATCTCCCCGCTGACGATGTGATCGCGAGGCTGTCCGATGGCGGGCTGAGGGGGCTCGGCGGCGCGGGCTTCCCGACCGGGCGGAAATGGAGCCTCGTTCGCAAGGAAACCGGGCCGCGCCTGATGGCGGTGAACGGAGACGAGGGGGAACCCGGTACGTTCAAGGACCGGCACTATCTCGAAAGCAAGCCCTACCAGTTCATCGAAGGGATGCTGATCGCGGCGGCGGTTGTCGAGGCCAAGGACGTCTATCTCTACCTCCGCGATGAATATCCGGCGGCGCGGTCCATCCTGCTCGATGCAGTGGAGGCGGTGAAGGCGCGAGGATTGTCCCGGCACACCACCGTGCATCTGCGGCGAGGGGCGGGAGCCTACATCTGTGGCGAAGAGTCGGCGATGCTCGAGTCGATCGAGGGCAAGCGCGGGCTGCCACGCCATCGGCCCCCCTATGTCGCGCAGGTCGGCCTCTTTGGACGGCCAACACTCGTGAACAACATCGAGACATTGTTCTGGGTGCCTGAAATCCTGGAAAAAGGTGCGGACTGGTTCGCGAGCCAGGGCAGGAACGGTGCAAAGGGATTGCGCTCCTATTCCGTGTCGGGCCGTGTGAAATCCCCCGGCGTGGTTCTGACGGCAGCGGGGGCGACCGCAAACGACCTGATTGCACTGTGTGGCGGCATGGCCGATGGCCACGTCTTGAAGGGGTACCTGCCGGGAGGCGCTTCGGGTGGCATACTTCCCGCCGCGATGGCGGATCTGCCGCTCGACTTCGGCCAGCTCGAAAAGTACGGCAGTTTCGTTGGCAGCCATGCCGTCGTCATCCTGTCCGGCCAGGACGACATGACGGCGGTGGCGTTGAACCTCATGCGGTTCTTCGAGGACGAAAGCTGCGGGCAGTGTACGCCGTGCCGCAACGGCACCGAAAAGGCTGTGCAACTGATGTCGCGCGCCACCTGGGACACCGGACTGTTGAAGGAGCTGGCGCAGGTGATGGCGGATGCCTCGATCTGCGGGCTTGGGCAGGCGGCGTCAAATCCGCTCAAGTCCGTGATGACGCATTTTCCTGACGATCTGAAATCCTGAACGTGCCGGGCATCGTCGGCCCGGCCATGATGTGTGGGAGCCTATCAATATGAGTGGTGTGACTGGCAGCGAAGACCTGAAACCTGGCATGTCTGCCGAGATCGAGGTGACGGTGGACGATACGCTCGTGGTCAAGCATGTCGGCGGTGCAGGGGTGTTTTCGACACCGTCCATGATCGGACTGATGGAGCGGGCGGGCATCCAGGCGGTGCAACCGCATCTGCCGGATGGGCACACGACGGTCGGTTTCGAAGTTCACGTCAAGCACATCGCACCGACGCCGAAGGGGATGAAGGTGACGGTGCGCGCGGAGCTGCTGGAAATCGACGGGCGCAAGCTCACCTTCAAGGTGGAAGCCCACGACGAAGAGAAGAAGGTTGGCACGGGTACGCACCGGCGCGCGATCATCAAGGTGCAGCCGAAGGCCTGACGCCATAGCCTCAGCGAGGAGGGGCCAAGACCATGACCTCACGGATCACGTTCCAGCTCGATGGCCGAGAGGTCGAGGCAGACGAGGGCGAAACCATCTGGCAGGCCGCGCAACGGGCCGGCACGACCATTCCGCATCTGTGTTGGAACGATGCGAAAGGCTATCGCGCCGATGGCAACTGCCGGGCCTGTGTGGTGGAGATCGAAGGGGAGCGGGTGCTGGCGGCCTCGTGCCAGCGCAAGGTCGCGCAAGGCATGGTGGTGAAAAGCGCCTCAGAGCGTGCGCGCAAGTCACAGGAAATGGTGCTGGAACTGCTGGCTGCCGATCAGCCGCCGCGTGCCGACTCCCATGACCCCAAGTCCAAATTCTGGGCCTGGATCGACGACATGGGGATTGCCGAGACGAGCCGGTTTCCGAGAGCGGACAAGGCGCCGTCCGACACCAGCCATGCCGCCATCTCGTTCAACGCCGATGCCTGCATCAATTGTGGCCTGTGTGTCAGGGCCTGCCGAGACGTGCAGCGGAACGACGTGATCGGCATTGCCTACCGTGGCCGTGGCGCGAAAGTGGTTTTCGATTTCGATACCGGCATGGGGGAAAGCACGTGCGTGGCGTGCGGGGAGTGTGTGCAGGTCTGCCCCACGGGCGCGCTGATGGAGGCGTCCCTGCTCGACAAGGCGACGCAGAAACGGGTGGTGTTCGATGAGCGCAGTGTCGATACGCTTTGCCCCTACTGTGGTGTGGGCTGCCAGACGCGGGTTCACGTCCAGGGCGACCGGATCACCCATGTCGATGGACGCGATGGGCCGGCCAACGAGAACCGGCTGTGCGTGAAGGGGCGGTTCGGCTTCGACTATATCTTCCACCCCGATCGCCTGAAGACACCGCTGATCCGCCGTGACGGGGTAGCAAAAGACCCGAACATGCAGATTGCGCGTGGCGAGTGGCACAAGGTATTCCGGGAAGCGACCTGGGAAGAGGCCCTCGAAAAGGCTGCTGGCGGTCTCAAGGCCGTGCATCTGGCGCATGGTCCGAAGGGCATTGCCGGTTTCGGTTCCGCCAAGGGCTCGAACGAGGAAGCCTATCTGTTCCAGAAGCTGATCCGCCAGGGCTTCGGCACCAACAACGTGGATCACTGCACGCGGCTGTGTCACGCCTCATCGGTTGCGGCGCTGATGGAAGGCATCAACTCCGGGGCGGTGACTGCACCGTTCACGGCGGCGAACGAAGCCGATTGCATGATCGTCATCGGGGCGCGGCCTGCGGAAAATCATCCGGTTGCTGCCACCTACATCAAGAATGCGGCGGCTCGTGGGGCCAAGTTGATCGTCATGGATCCGCGCGGACAGCGCCAGGGCGTGGCGCGGTATGCCAGCCATGTGCTGCAGTTCAAGCCGGGCCGTGACGTGGCACTGCTCAATGCCATGCTGCACACCATTATCGAGGAAGGCCTTACGGACCGGCAGTACATCCAGGGCATGACCGAGGGGTTCGAACAGCTCCAGGACTCGATCAAGGCCTTTTCGCCGGAAGCGATGGAAGAGGTCTGCGGCATTCCGGCGAAAACCATCCGCGAAGTGGCGCGGCTCTATGCACGGTCCGAGCGGTCGATCATCTTCTGGGGCATGGGGGTTTCGCAACACACGCACGGGACGGACAATGCCCGCTGCCTGATTGCGCTGGCGCTGGTGACGGGCCAGACGGGGCGGTCGGGTACGGGACTGCATCCGCTGCGCGGCCAGAACAACGTGCAGGGGGCCTCCGATGCCGGCCTCATCCCGATGGTATTTCCGGACTACCAGAGTGTTGCGAACGATGACATCCGCGGGCAGTTCGAAAGCCTGTGGGGCGTGGTGCTCAACGACAAGCCGGGCCTGACCGTGGTCGAGATCATGACCGCCATCCATCAGGACCAGATCCGCGCGATGTACGTCATGGGAGAGAACCCGGCGATGTCGGACCCGGATGTGCAACATGCGCGCGAGGCGCTCGCGCATCTCGAGCACCTAGTGGTGCAGGATATTTTCCTGACGGAGACGGCCTGGCATGCCGACGTCGTGCTGCCGGCGTCGGCCCATGCCGAGAAATGGGGCACCTTCACCAACACGAACCGGCAGGTGCAACTTGCGCGGCCGGTGCTTTCGCCGCCGGCGGGCGCGCGGCAGGACTGGGAACTGATCCAGGAGATTGCACAACGCATCGGCCTGCCTTGGGCCTATGCCGAAGTGTCGGATGTGTTCCGGGAAATGGGGAAGGCGATGCCATCCCTGAACAACATCACCTGGGAACGACTGCTGGCCGAGGGCTCGGTGACCTATCCGTGCGATGCACCGGACGTTCCGGGCAATGAGATCATCTTCTCGCAGTCGTTCCCGACGGCATCGGGCCGGGCCCGGATCGTGCCGACCGAACTGCGCCCGCCCAACGAGTTGCCGGACGAGGACTATCCGATGGTGCTTACCACCGGCCGGATGCTGGAGCACTGGCATACGGGCTCGATGTCGCGACGGGCCTCGACGCTCGATCTCCTGGAGCCGGAAGCGGTGGTGGGCATGAACCCCTACGATGTCGAGAGGTTCGGGTTCATGCCCGGAGAGCGCGTGGTCGTCACGACCCGGCGTGGGGCGATCTCGCTGAAAGTGCGGGCCGACCGGGATGTGGCCGAGGGGATGCTGTTCATCCCGTTCGCGTTCGCGGAAGCACCGGCCAACATGTTGACCAGTCCACAGCTCGACCCGTTCGGGAAGATCCCCGAGTTCAAATACTCAGCGGCGCGGGTGGAAAAAATGTCGCATTAACCGGCTGCGCGCAGCCGGCTGGGGGGGGCGCGTGGGGGTGATGGCGCGAACCTGAGAACCGCCACACTGGTGGTCCGCTTGATCGTGACGACGCACTCGCGTGAGCGGGAGATTCGCGTTATTGCGGCGGAAACAGAAGGGAGATGCTCATGCTCGCAGCCCAGTTTTCGCCGATCCTCAAGGCCATCATTGTCATTGGTGTCGGGATATTCTCGACCCTGCTGGGATTCGGCCTCATCCCGGCCGGCTTCAACAAGAAGAAGGCCGATGCCTGGCGCAAGCGGTACGCGGGCAACCTGAGGATCGGCGGGCCGCTGGTGATCATCGCGGGGCTGTTCCTGCTGGGCAAGGCGCTTGCGCTCGTGTGATGGCATGCTTTCATCATGGTCAATCCGGCCTTGGTGTTTCGGTCCATGTCTGAAACGATCCAGTCTGGCCCTTGATGCGTCGAAAGGAGTGCCCGATGGCTGAAACGGATGGTGCCAAGCCACTTGTCAACCCGGTGCTCGAGGCGATGCGCTCGGGGCGTCCTGCCTTCGGTCTCTCGGTGCGCTCCGTGCGATCAATCGACATTGCGCGTATCGCGCAGGCCAGTGGTCATCAGTTCCTGTTCATTGACGGGCAGCATGGCGTCTTCAACGCGGAGACGATCTGCAATCTCGCCAATGCGTCCCTGGCGATTGGCGTGGCACCGCTGGCGCGCGTGAAATCGCTCAACGATCCGGATACACCGGTGCTGCTCGACAATGGCGTGTCGGGCATCATCTTTCCGGATATCAACACGCCGGAGGAGGCGCGGCGGGCGGTCGAGATCTGTCGTTTTCCGCCGATCGGCAAGCGATCGGTGGGAGCGAACTTCCCGCAGTTCCATGGCCGCAGCGTGCCGGCGTCGATGGCTGTGCCTGCCATCAATGCCTCGACCGTGGTGGTGGTGATGGTGGAGACGGCGCGAGGACTCGACAATATCGAGGCCATCGCCAAGGTTCCCGGCATCGACGTGGTACACATCGGAACGAACGACCTGATGGCGGATCTCGGCAAGGCCGGTCAACTTGATGATCCGGCCGTGGCGCAGGCATTGGACCGCGCCATTGCGGCCTGCACGGCGGCGGGCAACTTCGCGGGATGCGGCGGGATCAGGGACACCGCGAAGCAGGCGCACTGGATCAAGCGTGGCATCCGGTTCCTGTCCACGCAGACCGACATCGCGCGGCTGCACGCCGGCGCGAAAGCCTGGATCGACGGTGTGCAGGCGGCACTATCCAGGTAGTTGCGGACGCTTCCGCAGGAGTTCAGCACGCGCATTGCAGATTTTCGGTGCGGCCTCGAAAGAGCCTTCATCGGCTGGTGAGTGTCGTTGCTCGTGGCAGCGGAGCTTCATGAGATGACAGCGGCTGGACTTACGGTGCTGGTCGGCACGACCAAGGGCGCATTCCTGGTTCAGGGGGAAGGGGGGCGCCAGGGATGGCAAGTCAAGGGGCCCTATTGCGGCGGTTGGCCGATCAATCATGTCGTTGGCGATCCGGCATCGAGCACGATCTGGGCCGGCGGCGGTGGCGACTGGCATGGTGCAGGTGTCTGGCGCTCGGATGACCATGGCGAGACCTGGGCGTTGAGCAAACTGACCCTGGGCCAGATCGACGAGTGGGCGGCGAACGATCCCGATTTTGCATCCATAATCGGTTGGAAGGACGAGGCGGTACCGTTCGCGAAGGAGTTTTCGCAGATCTGGTCGCTGGGGCATATGCACGGCAAGCTCTATGCAGGCACGAAGCCTGCCAGGCTGCTTGTGAGCGAACACGAGGGGCGGTCCTGTCAGGTCGTGCAGGGGTTGAGTGATCATCCATCGGCAGGAAGCTGGCAGCCAGGGGCAGCCGGGCTCGTGTTACACACCATTGTTGGTGCCCCTCGGGACCCGCGAAAGATGTGGATCGGCATTTCGGCGGCCGGTGTCTTTGCGACGGAGGATGGTGGGGCATCGTGGGAGCGCCGAAACCGGCTTTCCAATGTCGCGCAATGCACGGGGCATGCGCATCCGGCTGGCCCCAGGGATGGCGAAATCGGGCACTGCGTGCACAACATGATGCGCGCACCGGGACGACCCGACCTGCTTTATCAGCAGAACCATCAGGGGGTGTGGCGGTCGGCGGATGGTGGGCGAAGCTGGGATGACATCACAGGGGGGCTGCCCTCTTCCTTCGGCTTTCCAATTTGTGTGCACCCGCGCGATCCGGAGACGCTCTGGACAATCCCGTTGAACGGCGACATGACGGGCCGCTACCCGCCGGATGCGGCTGCAGCCGTCTGGCGGTCGCGGGACGGTGGACGATCCTGGCAGGCCATGCGGAATGGTCTGCCGCAGACGGCGTGTTTCTTCACGGTGTTGCGACAGGCGATGGCGCGCGACGAACGGGATCCCGCAGGGGTCTATTTCGGGACCAACAGCGGTTCGATTTTTGCGAGTTTCGATGAAGGCGAGACATGGAATGAAATCGCCCGCCATCTCCCGACCGTTCTGAGTGTCGAAGTGCTTGGGCAGGCGGGCGGGGCAAGTTGAAGACACCAGTTTCGCGGTTCAGCCTGAGATGACTGTCGCCCGCAATTCCGTCATGGGTGAGAAGTGTGTATTGCGGGATACAGTGTGTGGTCCGATATGTTGCTTCGCACTTCCGTAATTTCGGGAGATTTTCAGGAGAAACCTCCGTAAGGTTGAGAATGTTTTCTTTCTCCCGCCCGGGTCGGTGTCGATGCATGCCGAATCAAATCTAGATTTTGCTCGAATGCGTCAATTGGACAGGTGGTCGATTGGCTGGCTGGCAGCTCGGGGGACGTTGCTTTGTTCGCGACAGGGATATTTCGATCGGTTTTGGGTGTTGCCGCAACGTCCATTCTTCTGGGCGTGATGGTTCAGACAGCTTCCGCTGGTGATGTCGGCCGCTGGGCTGGCTTGCAGGTTGGCATCAATGCTGGTGCTGGCTTCTTTGACAGCATCCGGCCAGAGTTGTTTGCCAATAGTGTATCACCTACGAACATTGGTGATGCCACGACCCTGTCGCGCGGTACGCTCGGCAAGCTCGATGACAGCTTCGGATTTGGTGGGCTCAGCATCGGTATCAACGGACAACGGCGATGGTTCGTCTATGGTGTTGAAGCAGACCTCCAGGTGAGTGGTGCTCACGAAAAAGTATCCGACATATTCTCCAATCCCAATGGGACTTATCCGATCTCTGGCCAAGCCGTGTTGGACATGGACTACTTCGGAACTGTTCGCGGGCGATGGGGCTGGGCACCGCGCGACAATCTGCTGGTCTACGCCACGGGCGGTTTTGCATTTGGGAAGCTGAATTATCGCATTGATGCCAAAGAGATTGACAGCGGGGCGGTGTTCGAGACGCATCCGGACGATACCACGCGTTATGGCTGGGTTGTCGGTGGTGGTCTCGAATACGCACTCAATTCGGTCGTGTCATTCAAGGCTGAATATCAGTATCTGGACTTCGGATCGGTGAGAGGTACGGCACCTTTTACTGAAATTGGGAGTCAGGCGGCTCTCTATGAGGGCTGGACGAACAAGGTTGATGCGACTTTCCACACCGTGCGGGTTGGCTTGAATTTCAAGCTTGATCCACCAGCAACCTATGCCGCGATGAAGTGAAGAATGACAACAACCCCGGACCAGCCGGGGTTGTTGTTTGCGATTGCCGTAGAGGTCTTTGAGAGAGATCAGTTTCCGTCGATGGTGGTCTTGATGTCCTTGGCGACGGCCATGGCTTCCGTGAACTTCTTGGTGTCGCACAGCGTCTCGAATTTCGAGAAGAGCTGATCGAGTTTGTCGACCGTTGCATCCGGGAAGGAGCGACTTTCGGCTGTGTGCCCCAATTCTGCTGCTGCCTGGATGCAGGTGTCGGTCGTCGTCGGGGTCGTTTCCGCGCTTGCCGCCGGAGTAGCCGGGGCGGGTTCCGGCGCGGTTGCTGTTGCCGCGGGAGCAGCTTCCGGTGTTGCTGGCGTCGGCGTCGTGTCAGCGGTGACCGGGGCCGACGGGGCAGCTCCCGAATCCACGGGAGGCGCTGCTTCTGATGTGGTGGTGGCAGGAGCCGTTTCCGCCTGTGTTTCGGGCTTGGCGAGCTCCTGGGCGGCTGTTGATGGTGCCTGTGCCGGATCGGCGGGGGTGGCCTCTGCGGTCGGCGGTGCAGCCGTTTCAGTCTGGGCTGCCGGTGCGTTGGCAGAGGGCGTGGTGTCGGCGGCCGGCGCCTGCGCCATGGCAGTTGTGCCAAGAGCGAAGCTCAGTGCGGCGGCAGCGGCGAGATGCTTGATCATTGAGAGCAATCCTCGTGCGATCGTTTGTCGGTCACGGGTCACATACGCGGTACTCACGGCGCCGACCGGGCATCATATGCGCGGCGATTGTGACCCAATGGAGACCGGAAAATGAAGTCCGTATTCATGCACAGGATTGCTGCCGAGGTCATTTCGCGACGGGAGCGATCAACCGGTCGATGGTGGGGACAAGTTCGTCGTAGTGGGAAATGACGGCATCCGGGCCGAGTTGATCAACCGGTGTATCGGTGTAGCCGAACGGGACGGCAATCACCGGCAGGCCGGCGGCGCGGGCGGTCCTGATGTCGGTTTCGCTGTCTCCGATCATGATTCCGCGGGCGGGATTTCCGTTGGCGAGGCGGATTACGCCGAGGAGGTGCTCGGGATGGGGCTTGTGCACCTCGAACGTGTCGCGGCCTGCGATGGCCGCGAAGAGAGAGGCCAGCCCAAGCTGTTCGAGCAGGTCTCGGGAGTGGACTTCGCGCTTGTTGGTGCAGACGGCAAGCCGTGCGCCTCGGGATTGGAGGACATCGAGAGCGGCGATCAGTCCCGGAAAGGGGTGGCTGTCGACCGAAATGTTGGCGGAATAGTGGGCGATGAACATGTCGAAGAGTGCATCGACTTCCGTGGGACTCGCCGTCACGCCGTGCAGATCCAGCGCGCGCTGGATCATGGCCCGGCCGCCGAAACTGATGGATGGCCGGATCAGGGCCGGTTCGACCGCAGCGAGGCCTTGGCTTTCCAGGATATGATTGACGGCGCGGATCAGGTCTGGGGCCGTCTCGACCAGTGTTCCATCGAGGTCGAATACAACCGTCAGATCATTGAGCACGTTGGATCTCCGAGGTGTGGGGTTGCCGCTCCATAAAGAGAGGGATAGACCTCAACGGAGGAATTGTCGACGTAGGCCGAGCGGTTGTGCCGGTGGGCGGGGCCGGTGACGGAGACCCGAGAGGCAAGGTGCTACGAGAATGGCAGATCGAAAACTCTACGATCTTCTTGGTGTCAAACCCGATGTCAGCAATGACGATTTGCGCAAGGCCTATCGGAAGCTCGCGAAGGAGCTTCATCCCGACCTCAATCCGGGCAACAAGGAGGCCGAAGAGCGGTTCAAGGCCATCACGGCAGCCTACGATATCCTCAAGGATGCCGAGAGCCGGGGGCGCTACGATCGCGGAGAGATCGACGCGAGCGGCCAGGAGAGGCCACGGCAGGACTTCTACCGCCACCACGCCGAGAGCGCGAACCCGGGCAATCACGCCTATCAGTCAAGCGCCGGCTATGAAGACTTCTCGGATTTCAGCGATATTTTCGCGGAAGCCATGCGTCGTCGGCAGCGGGCCGAACCGGCGGACATGCCGGGCGAGGATGCGGCCTACAACATGTCGGTTGATTTCCTGGATGCCGCCAACGGTGCGACACAGCGCGTGACGATGCCGGATGGCGTGGTTCTCGACATCAAGATTCCCGCCGGTGTGGAGGAGGGGCAGGTGCTTCGCCTCAGGGGCAAGGGCCATCCGGGACGGGGGAAGGGCAAGGCCGGCGATGCGCTGGTGCTGATCGCCATTCGTCCACATTCGTTGTTCAAGCGCGATGGCGACACGATCTCCATCGAGGTGCCGGTTGCGATCAACGAGGCGGTGCTGGGCGGGCGGATCGAAGTGCCGACGTTGCGCGGATCGGTGCGCATGAAGCTGCCCAAGGGCACGCAGAACGGCCAGACCATGCGATTGAAGGGACAGGGGATCAAGCGCGGCGATATCGCAGGCGATATGCTGGTTTCGGCGCGCATCGTCATGCCGGAGACGGTTGATCCCGATCTCGAGGCCTTTTTCGAGAAATGGCAGGCAGAGCACGCCTACGACCCGAGGACCGGTTCGGAGTTCACGTCATGACCATGAGCGAGACAGAATTGTTGACGCGGGTGACCCGTGTGACCGCCGTTCGGTTGGAGCGATGGGTGGGGCTCGGGTGGCTCAGGCCGGGGGCTGCTGGCAGCGTGCGCGTGTTCACGGCTGTCGATGTGTCGCGATGTGAACTGATCTGCGATCTGGTTGACGACATGGGGCTGGAAGAAGAGGCTGTGCCGGTCGTGCTGGGGCTCATGGATCAGGTCTATGGGTTGCGCCGCCAGCTCAGGGAATTGACCGAAGCGGTCGAAGAGCAGTCCACGGATGTGCGCCAGGCGATTTTGGCGCGGATCAGCCAGAAGGGTTCGGGCGCGGCCTGACCGGTCGGCAGGGTGATGGCGGGCCGGACCATCCGCCTGTGGCCTCGACTTGCCTCCGTCGCATGGGAGGCCTACTTCTAGATCAGAATTGAAAGGGTGCCTGGGCAGGCAATCGACCTGGCCCGAGGCCAACTTGTGTGGAGGTCCCCATGGACAAGACTGTCGTCTCCCTCCTGAAGACCCAGTGCTTCATCAACGGAGAGTGGGTGGGCAAGCCCGAAATTGCGGTGACCAACCCGGCAACCGGCGCAGAGATCGCGAAGGTGCCGCGGCTTGGACGCGCCGAGGCCAAGGCTGCCATCGACGCGGCTGAAAAGGCATTCGGGCCGTGGAGCCGGATGTTGGCCAAGGAACGGGCGGCAATCCTGCGGAAGTGGTTCGACCTGCAGATGGCCCATGCCGACGAACTGGCGCTGCTGCTGACCTCTGAGCAGGGCAAGCCGCTGCCCGAAGCGCGTGGCGAGATCGTCTATGGCGCGTCGTTCACGGAGTTCTACGCCGAAGAGGCCAAGCGCATCTACGGCGAGACCATCCCGACCTTCAAGCAGGGCAGCCGTATTGTCGTGATCAAGCAGGCGCTGGGCGTGATTGGCGCCATCACGCCGTGGAATTTCCCGCACGCCATGATCACGCGGAAGGTTTCACCGGCGTTGGCGGCGGGCTGTACGGTGGTGTGCAAGCCGGCAACCGAAACGCCCTTGACGGCGCTGGCGTTGGCCGAACTTGCCCGCCAGGCCGGTATGCCGCCGGGCGTGTTCAACGTTATCACCGGCAAGTCGGCCGAGATCGGCGAGGAGCTGACCACCAGTCCCAAGGTGCGCGGCATCACTTTCACGGGCTCGACGGAAATCGGGAAGGTGCTGATGGCCCAGTCGGCATCGACCATCAAGAAGGTGGAGCTGGAGCTTGGCGGCAATGCACCGTTCCTGGTGTTCGACGATGCCGATATCGACAAGGCGATCGAGGGGGCCATGGCCTCCAAGTATCGCAATGCGGGGCAGACATGCGTCTGCGCCAACCGGATGCTGGTACAGGAAGGCGTCTATGACGAATTCGTCACCAAGCTCGCCAAGGCGGCGGAAGCCATGAAGGTCGGCAACGGTGTCGAGGCTGGCGTGGCGCAAGGGCCGTTGATCAATCCGGCCGCCATCGAGAAGGTCGAGGAGCACATCGCGGATGCCGTGTCCAAGGGGGCGAAGGTCGTCACCGGCGGCAAGCGTCATGCCCTTGGTGGTACGTTCTTCGAGCCGACGGTGCTCGCGAATGTCACGCCCGACATGAAGTGCGCGAAAGAGGAGACGTTCGGGCCGGTTGCCCCGGTGTTCAAGTTCAAGACCGAGGAAGAAGGGATCGCCATGGCCAACGACACCGAGTTCGGTCTGGCGTGTTATTTCTATGCGCGTGATGTCGGCCGGGTCTGGCGGGTTGCCGAAGGGCTCGAGTACGGCATGGTCGGGATCAACGAAGGCATCATCTCGACCGAGCTGGCGCCGTTCGGCGGCGTCAAGGAATCCGGCCTTGGCCGGGAAGGCTCGAGCCACGGCATCGATGGGTTCGTGGAACTCAAGTACATGCTGATGGGCGGGCTCTGACACGCCCATGACAGCAGATGAGATGAAGCGCCGGGCGGCGGAAGCGGCGATCGAACTTGTGACGCCCGGTATGCGGCTTGGCCTTGGCACGGGATCGACGGCGAAGCATTTCGTCGATCTCGTCGGCGGGCGCGTGAAGTCCGGCATGGACGTGCTGTGCGTGCCGACATCGGAAGCAACGCGGGCGCAGGCCGAGGGGCTTGGCATACCGCTGACGACACTCGACGAGACCCCGGAGCTTGATCTCACGGTTGATGGTGCCGACGAGCTGGACGGCGCACTGCAGCTCATCAAGGGCGGTGGTGGCGCACTGCTGCGCGAGAAGCTGGTGGCCGCCTCGTCGACCCGTCTCGTCATCATCGCGGATGGTTCGAAGAAGGTGGCACAGCTCGGAGCGTTTCCGCTGCCTGTGGAGATCGTGCCCTTCGGCTACCGGTCAACGCTGGCCATGATCGAGCGCTCCGCGAAAGTTGCGGGATGCACGGGGGCGCTCACGGTCCGTCTCAAGGGTGATGGAGCGATCTACGTGACCGACAACGGCAACTACATCTGCGATTGCGCTTTTGGGCAGATCGGAAATGCCATGCTGCTCGATCAGGGCTTGCGGGCGTTGCCCGGGGTTGTCGAGACGGGGTTGTTCCTGGGCATGGCGGATCTGGCGCTCATCGCCGGCGAAGGTGGCCTCGAGACAATCAGGCGGACGGTCTGAGGATCGCGTGCGTACCGCTGCCCGCGCTGGTGGACTGTTCCGGTCAATGGCAGGATCCTCCCCGAGGGCGGGCGGCAAGGCCCGGGCCGAAGGTGCGACCCGGGCGTTTCCACCCAAGTCGGAAACGCTATAAGATACTGGCAAAACGTGAAATCCGGCGCAGGTGCGTGAAGGCATCGGCGCTGCATGCGGAGAGGTGGCATGACGCACTTTGATTTCGACCTGTTTGTGATCGGCGCCGGTTCCGGTGGCGTGAGGGCGGCGCGAATTGCGGCGAGCCATGGCGCGAAGGTGGCGGTGGCCGAAGAATACAGGTTCGGAGGCACCTGCGTCATTCGCGGCTGCGTGCCGAAGAAGCTGCTGGTCTACGCGAGCCGGTTCCGGGACGAGTTCGAGGATGCGGCGGGGTTCGGCTGGACGGTTACCGAGACGCGGTTCGACTGGGGCAAGCTGATTGCGGCAAAGGACAAGGAAATCGACCGCCTCGAGGCGATCTATCGCCGCAACCTTGAGACTGTCGGGGTGACCGTGTTTCCCAGCCGGGCCGTGCTGGAAGGGCCGCACACCGTGCGCCTCGCCACGCCGCACAAGACGGTTAGGGCCAAGACCATCCTGATCGCGACCGGTGGCTGGCCGAATGTGGACCGTGAGCTGGAGGGAGCTGAACATGTCATCACCTCCAACGAGGCCTTCCATCTGAAGACGTTTCCCAAGCGCGTGGTCGTGGCTGGCGGCGGATACATCGCGGTCGAGTTCGCCGGTATTTTCGCCGGTCTCGGGGCGGATACGACGCTGGTCTATCGCGGGCCGAAGATCCTTCGCGGGTTCGATGAGGACCTGCGGGATGCCTTGATGGAAGAGCTGCCACGGCGGGGCATCAAGATCATTACCGACAGCGTCTTTACGGCCATCGAGAAACGGGCTGACGGTCTCGTTGGGACCATTACCGGCGGCAAGACGCTCGAGGCGGATCAGATCATGTTCGCGATCGGGCGGACACCGAACACGGCAGGACTCGGGCTCGAGACGGCTGGTGTCGCGCTGGCGCCGAACGGGGCGATCAAGGTCGACGGGAATTCCAGAACGAACGTCGAGAACATCTTTGCTGTCGGGGACGTGACGGACCGGGTGCCGCTGACACCGGTTGCGATCCGGGAAGGGCACGCCTTTGCGGATTCGATGTACGGCGGCAAGCCCTGGTCGACCGAATACGAGATGATTCCGACGGCGGTGTTCTCCACGCCCGAGATCGGAACGGTCGGCATGACCGAGGCCCAGGCGCGGGAGGCGTGCGGAGAGATTGATCTCTACAAGGCGCGCTTCAGGCCGATGAAGGGTACGATCTCGGGACGGGAAGAGCGCGTGCTCATGAAGCTGATCGTGGATCAGAAGAGCCAGCGCGTGGTCGGTTGCCACATGGTCGGCCCCGACGCGGCGGAGATCGCGCAGATGGCGGCGATTGCCATGCGCATGGGGGCGACGAAGAACGATTTCGACCGCACCATGGCGCTGCATCCAAGTGCCGCCGAGGAGCTTGTCACCATGCGGCAGAAGTGGACACCGCCGGCCGCGTGAGGGGAACCTCACGCCGTTTCGACCAGCTGGTGCGCGCCGTTTCGGTGAGGATGCAACCTTGGCCGTGTTTGCCATGGCGCGGCTCGCGGGTTGCGTTGGTGGCGGCATGTGCGTAAGCCCGCCTGGGCAATGGATTAGGAGCTTCATCATGGGCCGTCTGGATGGTCGAATTGCTCTCGTCACCGGGGCGGGGAACGGACTTGGCCGGGCGATGGCCTCGCGGCTTGCAGCCGATGGCGCGATTGTGGTGGTGGCCGACCTCGACGGTGATGCGGCTGCCGAAACCGCAGCCGCGATCACGGCTGCAGGGCATACGGCTGAACCCATGGCTGCGGATGTGACGCGAGGGCAGGACGTCACGGCGCTCATGCGTTCGCTCGATACCCGGCACGGCAAGCTGGACATCCTGGTCAACAACGCGGGCATCAATGTGCGCTCGGACTTTCGACACCTGTCGGAAGCGGACTGGAACAAGATTCGCGAGGTCAATCTCGATGGCGTTGTCCGTGTGGCGCGTGAAGGCTTCGAACTGTTGCGCAAGTCCGGGAATGCCTCGCTGGTCAACACCGCCTCGATCATGGGGGACCGCGGATTGCGCCAGCTCGTCGCCTATACGACGACGAAAGGCGCTGTCGTGGCGCTGAGCAAGGGATTGGCTGTCGAGTTCGCGCCGTTCAATATTCGCGTCAACGCTGTATGTCCCGGATTTGTCGAGACAGCCCTTACGCAGCGGGTTTTGAAGGTTCCAGCCTTTTCCAAGGCGCTGCTGGACAAGACTCCGATGCGCCGGTTCGGGTTGCCGGAAGAGATCGCCGCGGTGGTCGCCTTCCTGGCTTCCGATGATGCCTCGTATGTGACCGGCTCGGAACTGGCCGTGGATGGCGGCATGTCGGCACAACTCTGAGCCTGGGCGGGGCATCCCTGCTAGCCACAATGTCGCAGCGCCTCGCGTCGGCACATCGCCGCCACATCCGCCACCTAGAGCAAATCCGGCTGAAACCGGAGCTGGTCCAGCTTGTCCGCGTTCGTATCAGCCTGCGGCTGGGCGCTCTGGGATGGCGGCGCACCACGCCGCGCGGCCGTCGCGGCCCGAGCGGTTCCACTTCAATTGGGGCCGCTACAGGGTGTCCGGTTTCAATGGTCGAATGGATCGAGGGCGTTCGATGGAACACATGGTTTGTCGCCGTGCTCTTGTTGCCTGTTTGTGGTGTCTCGTGGGCGTTATGGGTGGCCTGGCTCTTCCCTCACGGGCAGCGCGGGCGGATACGTTCGCCTTTGCGGGCGGGCACACGTCCGTCCACTTCACCTGGAGCCATGCCGGTCTGTCACGCCATTGGGGCCGGATCATCGGCGCTACGGGGTCGCTGGAGTTCGATCCGCTGAATGTCGGCCTTTCGAAGCTGGACGTCAGGTTGAAGGCCGAGGACATCTCGACGGGCGTGGCTGCTCTCGACCGTCTGCTGCGCAGCCCGGATTTCTTCAACGTTGCCCAGTATCCGAACATCACGTTCCGCGCGACGGCCGTGCAGGCCACGGGCGAGCGCAAGGGCGACGTGACGGGTGACCTGACGATTGCCGGCATCACCAAGCCGGTGACCCTGCATGTGACCTGGAACTTTTCCGGCGCTCATCCGCTCGGGCTGGTCAATCCCAGCTTTACCGGTAAATACATGGCTGCGTTCTCGGCAACGGCTCAATTGCGCCGCAGCGATTGGGGGCTGGGGCGGGGTGCACCGCTGATTTCGGACGAGATCGAGCTGCGGATCGAGACGGAGATGGTCCGCACGAAGATTTCGGAACCGCTTGCGCCCGTGGATGCGCCCCAGCCGCTGCCGATTGATCCGTCTTCGCCCCAACCGGTGCCGCAGAAGTAGGCCCGGGGCCGTGCGCCCGGCAAGGGCCGGCATTGGTTAATGCCGAGTCGAACCTCGTCAGGAGCCAATCGAGGCGGGCCGGCCTTGTTTCGGCCGGTGGCCATACCTACGTTTCCTGTCCTGTCGGGCCTGGAGCCCGGAGCCGTCCATCCCGTGCAGAAGCGTGGCTGCAGCAATGCCAAATCGCTGTAGCGCGCTGCGGCTTAAAACGTTATCCTCGCCGCGCAAAATCATGCGATGTTGCACGGAGGTGAGGGGCCCGCATGCCGTTGGCCCCTGCACCTGTTTTCGTATCTGAAGGAGATTGTCATGTCGGCCGCATGGTCCCCGAAAAGCTGGAGAGCCAAGCCAATCGTCCAGGTTCCTGAGTACGATGGACAGGCTTATGCGCAGCCGGGCCCCGCATTGGCCGAGGTGGAGGAGCGGTTATCCAAGTTTCCACCGCTCGTTTTTGCCAATGAAGTGATGGCGCTCAAGGCCAAGCTCGCCAAGGTGGCCAACGGGGAGAGTTTCCTGTTCCAGGGCGGTGATTGCGCGGAGAGCTTCAAGGAGCATTCGGCAAACAATATCCGCGACTATTTCCGGGTTTTCCTGCAGTCGGCGATGGTGATGACTTTCTCCGGCGGTATGCCCGTGGTGAAGGTGGGGCGCATTGCCGGCCAGTTCGCCAAGCCGCGCTCGTCGAATGTCGAGAAGCGCGATGGCACGGAGCTGCCGAGCTATCGTGGCGACATCATCAACGGCTTCGATTTCACGCCGGAAGCGCGCATCCCCGATCCGAGGCGCCAGCTCCAGGCGTACCGGCAGTCGGCGGCAACGCTGAACTTCATCCGCGCGTTCCTGCAGGGTGGGTTCGCCAGCCTGAACAACATGAACCGCTGGGCGCTGGATTTCATGAAGGACAAGCCAATCGAGGCCAGCTACGAGGCGCTTGCCCGTGAAATCGGCAGGACGCTCGAGATCATGCAGGCGCTCGGAATCACGGAGACCACGACGCGGGAGCTGGTGACGACCGATTTCTACACCAGTCACGAGGCGCTGCTGCTCGGCTACGAGGAGGCGATGACGCGCCAGGATACGGTGATGGGGACTGGCCACTATTTCGACACGTCCGCGCACATGATCTGGATCGGTGATCGCACCCGCCAGCCGGATCATGCGCATGTCGAGTTCTGCCGTGGTGTTGCGAACCCGATTGGTCTCAAGTGCGGTCCGTCACTGGATCCCGATGGCCTGATCGAGCTGATCGATCTGCTCAATCCGGCCAACGAGGCTGGCCGCCTCACGCTGATCTGCCGGTTCGGTTCGGACAAGGTGGAGAAGCATCTGCCACCGTTGATCCGTGCTGTCGAAAAGGCGGGCTCGAAGGTGATCTGGTCCTGCGATCCCATGCACGGCAATACGATCACCGCATCGACCGGCCACAAGACCCGGCCGTTCCAGCGGGTCCGGGACGAGGTGGAGGCGTTCTTCCGCATCCATCAGGCCGAAGGGACGCATGCGGGCGGCGTGCATCTCGAGATGACCGGGCAGGACGTGACCGAATGCACGGGTGGTTCGGTGCAGATCGTCGATGAGGATCTCTCGAAGAGCTACGAGACCCTGTGCGATCCGCGTCTCAATGCCGAGCAGTCCCTCGAGATTGCTTTCCTGGTGGCTGATCTGCTGCGCAAGGAGCGGGAGAGCCGCGGCCATAGGGCGTTCTCCCTGTCTCCGGCAGCCGAATAAGCGCCGTGACACGGCGTTGAAGCATTGCCAAACTATGGGCCGGTCGCCGCGATGCGTCCGGCCCAAGTCTTGTGTTTCCTCCTGATGACAGTGATGAGGTGTGGTCATGGCCCTGAAGCTCGACGGCGATCTGGTATTGGCGGGGGCAGGCAACATGGGTGGCGCGATGCTGGCCGGATGGCTTGCAAGTGGCGTCGATCCGAAGCGTGTCGTGGTCCAGGATCCGTCGCCGGCACCGGCCGTCAAGGTGCTGCTCGACAAGCACGGCATTGCGGTTCATGAGGCGCTGCCTGACCGTGGTGCACCGCCTGCCGTGCTGTTGATGGCGGTGAAACCACAGGTCATGGACGAGGTATTTCCGCCGCTTGCAAAGCGCGCGGGACCAGACACCGTGGTGTTGTCGATTGCAGCGGGCAAGACGATTGCCGGTTTCGAGAAGCATCTGGCGGATGGCATTGGCGTCGTGCGTTCGATCCCGAACACGCCGGCGGCCGTTGGCCGTGGCATCACCGTCGCTGCTCCCAACACGCATGTGACTGCCAGGCAGCGGGCGCTGTGCGATGCCCTGCTGTCGGCCATCGGAGAGGTTGCGTGGGTCGATGACGAAGCCTTGATCGACCCGGTGACGGCTGTGTCCGGATCGGGCCCGGCCTATGTCTTCTATCTGACCGAGTGTCTGGCGGCGGCCGGGGTCAAGGCAGGTCTCGAACCCGATCTTGCGATGCGGCTGGCGCGCGCGACGGTGACCGGATCGGGCGAGTTGATGCACAAGTGGGCTGATACCGGTGCGGACCAGTTGCGCAAGAACGTCACGTCGCCGAACGGCACGACCCATGCGGCGCTGCAGGTGCTGATGCGGGACAATGGCCTCGAAGTCCTGATGGCCGAGGCCATCGCGGCAGCCACGGCGCGTTCGCGCGAACTGGCGAGCTGATCCGGGTTCGACCCGTGGAAGGGGCGTTGACGGGGCGGCGGTGCCATGTGGTCTGCCGCCCCGTTCTTTTGCCCGCCGTTATGCCTTCAGGACGAGGAGCGCATCGGCGGCGCGAACGCCTTCCCCCTTGGCGCCGACGAACACCGGATTGATGTCCATCTCCTTCAGGCGGTTGCCAAGGCCAGCGGCCATGCGCGAGACATCGACGAGCATCTGCGCGAGCGCGTCCTTGTCGGCCGCTGGTTTGCCGCGATAACCGTCGAACAATTTGGCCGCGCGCAATTCGCTGATCATGTCGTTGGCGGTCGCGAGATCGAAGGGTGCGATGCGGAAGGTCACATCCTTCAGGACCTCGGTGAGAATGCCGCCCAGCCCGAGCACGACCGTCGGGCCGAAGCCTTCGTCGTTGACCACGCCGATCAACGCTTCGAGGCCTGAGGCCATTTCCGAGACCAGCACGCCGTCAATCTACTCGCCAGGCTTGTAGGCCTTGCCGTTGGCGATGACCTC